>CAJUOF010000022.1 GCA_910587905.1 uncultured Lachnospiraceae bacterium | reverse complement strand
GTCGCTAAACTCATATACATCATACGGGGAGATTTTATTTTGTCAAAGTTCAATTTTCATTCTCTATAGGAATGCTTGATTGTTTATATACTAAAGATATACTAATTATCAACAATTTGCAACTTTTTATTTTGCAGGAAAATCATTTGGAAAATAAACAACAGGAATTATGGTGTCGATTGTAATGCCGTTTTTTCTGTGCTATGCTATAGGAAATGGAAAAGGCTCTGTTGTGATCGATGGGGATCATGGCAGTGATCGTGGCAGGGAGGAGGCATCATTATGAAGCATGGGATCAAGATCGTGACCATCGGCGGCGGGAGCAGCTACACGCCGGAGCTGATGGAGGGATTCATCAAACGGTACGGGGAGCTGCCCGTCTGGGAGATCTGGCTGGTGGACGTGGAGCCGGGAAGGGAAAAGCTGCGGATCGTGGGGGAATTTGCAAGGCGGATGTGGGAGAGGGCCGGTCATCCGGTGAAGATCTACACGACCCTTGACCGGAGGGAGGCCCTTCCCGGGGCGGATTTCGTGACGACCCAGTTTCGGGTGGGACAGCTCCCGGCCAGGATCAAGGACGAGCGGATCCCGGACCTTCACGGCATGCTGGGGCAGGAGACCAACGGGGCCGGCGGTATCTTAAAGGCCTTCCGGACCATCCCGGTGATCGGGGAGATCATCCGGGACATGGGGGAGCTCTGCCCGGACGCCTGGCTCATCAATTTCACCAATCCCAGCGGCATGGTGACGGAGGCGGCCATCCGCAAGTTCGGCTGGAAGAAGACCATCGGCCTGTGCAACGTGCCGGGCATTGCCGAGATGCGGGAGCCGGAGAACCTGGGGCTTAAGCCCGGGGATCTCATCTACCAGTTTGCGGGCCTCAATCATTTCCACTGGCACAGGGCCTTTGACCGGGAGGGAAACGAGGTGACGGGGAAGCTTCTCGCCCATATCAATGAGAGAAACGGCGGGACGCCGGTGAACATCTTCCAGGCGCCCTTCCCTAAGGAACTGCTCTCCTCCATGGGGATGGTTCCCTGCGGTTACCACCGCTATTATTATATGGAAGAAGAGATGCTTTCCCACAGCATGGAGGAATTTGAGGCAGGCGGCACCAGGGCGGAGCAGATGCTTGAGGTGGAGAAGGAGCTGTTCGAGCTTTACAGGAACACGGAGCTTAAGGAGAAGCCGAAGCAGCTTGAGAAACGGGGCGGGGCCTATTACAGCGACACGGCCTGCGAATGCATCAGCGCCATCTACAACAACAAGCAGAGCCGGATGACGGTGAGCACGGAGAACCGGGGGGCCATCGCCTGCCTGCCGCCGGAGTCCGTCGTGGAGGTGACCTGTCTCGTCTCGGCCCGGGGGGCGGAGCCGGTGGCCTGGGGGACCTTCCCGCCGGCCGCAAGAGGGTGGCTGCAGATGATGAAGGCCATGGAGGAATGCGTGATCGAGGCGGCCGTCACCGGGGATTACGGGCTGGCCCTGGAAGCCTTCACCTTGAATCCGCTGATCCGCAGCGGGAGGGAAGGGAAGCGGGTGCTGGATGAGCTTCTGGTGGCCCACGAGAAGTATCTGCCCCAGTTTGGGGAGAAGATTAAGGAGCTCAAGGCGGAGGGCGTGGAGACGGACGACGCAGTGGTCCGGAAACTTTTAAAGGCGGGATTGTGATTTTTCCGGGCAGAACCATGAAGAGGAGGTATGGGAGAGATGAAGTGTTACATGGGAATCGACATCGGGGGGACCAAGTCGGCCTACGGTCTCTTTGATGAAAAGATGCGGCTGCTTGATAAGGAAACGCTCCCCTCCGACGAGGCCCTTTCCGGGGAGGCGTTTTTCGGCTCCGTGGCAGAACAGATTGGGAAGTTTGCGGACCGGGCGGAGGCCCTCGGCGGCACCCTCGCCGGCGTGGGGATCGGTGTCCCCGGTTTCGTGGATTTTGACCGGGGAGTGGTGGGACGGATCCCCAGTCTTCCGAAGCTGGACGGCTTTGCCGTGGCAGATTTTCTGCGGGGGCGTCTCGGAGGGAAATTCCCCATACTGGTGGACAACGACGGTCACTGCGGAGCGCTGGCGGAGTACAGGCAGGGAGCGGGACGGGGAAGGCGGAATATGCTCTACTGTCCCGTGAGCACCGGCATCTCCACGGGAATGATCCTGGACGGAAAGCTCTTTCGGGGCAGCAACGGGGCCTCCGGGGAGAGCGGCCACATGCTGGCGGCGGTCTCCGGGGAGGAGCGGATCCCCTGCATGTGCGGGAATTCCGGCTGCTTCAATTCCCTCTGCTCCGGGAAGGCCATCGTGAGCCATGTGAGGCGGTGGCTTGCGGCCGGGGAGGAGAGTATCCTGCCAAAGCTTGCCGGGGGAGAGGAGAAGATCACGGCCAGGCATATCAGCGAGGCCTGCGAGAAGGGGGACGCACTGGCCGTCCGGGCCGTCGGCCAGATGGCACACTACATGGCCATGTGGATCTTCAACGTCTACATGCTGTTAAACGTGGACTGCATCGTTTTTTCCGGTGGCCTTCTCGCCATGGGAGAGAAGCTCTTTGGGAAAATGCGGGAGGAATTCGAGTCCTACCATACCAACGGCTTTCCGATGGAATTTAAGTTTACGGAGCTGGGGGAGGATTCCGGGCTCATAGGCGCCGCCTCGCTGCTCCTTTAAAGCGGGAGGGGAGGGGCTGTATCCCTTTGTCTCGGAATACGACCTGATCTTTTTGGACATCATGCTCCTTGAGATGGATGGCGTTGCGCTGGGGCGGAGGATCCGGGAGGAGCTCAGGAACGAGAAAATCCGCATCGTCTACATTTCCTCCAGGGAGAGCTATGCCATGAGCCTGTTTTCCGTGCGTCCCCTGGATTTCCTCATCAAGCCGGTGGCGAGGGAGAGACTCTGGGAGGTGTTGGAGACATTCCTGCGGCTCAGGGAGGACGGGGCGGGGGAGTTTGTGTTCAAGGCGGGGAAGTCCCTTGGACGCTTGTGCCTGGACGAGATCCGTTACTTTGCCTGCAGCGGAAAGAAGGTCGAGATCCATGCCCTCTCTGGGAGGCGGGAGTTTTACGGGAACATGCGGGAAGTTTGGCGGCAGACGGAAGGGAAAGGGTTCCTGACCATTCACAAATCCTACGTGGTCAACACGGCCTTTGTCTCGGTCTATCGCCACGACAGCGTGGAGCTTGCGGACGGCACAGTCCTTCCCGTCAGCCAGAGACACCGGAAGACCCTGCGGGAGCATTTGCTGGAGCAGTACGGAGGCGGGCGATGACGGAGGTTGGGATTTGGTTTCTGGAGGGTGTCCGGTTCTTTTTGTACATGCGCCTTGCGCATCTTGTGGTGGGGGAATACCGGGGAGGCAGGAGACTGACGGCGGCGGCTTTTTTCGTGCCGTGGGCTCTGGAAGGCTTCCTGCGGAGCCTAAGTCCCTTGGGGGCGGAAACGATGCTCTCGGATCTGTTCTTTTTTATGGCGGAAATTCCGGTGCTGTTTTTGCTGGCCTTCTGTTATCGGGGAAAGTTCGCCGGCCGCCTGGGGACGGCGCTGTTTCTTCCGGCGATCTACTGGGCATTCAAATGGACCGTCATGGCGGCGGTTTTTCGGGGACGGGAGGTTTCCGGACGCCGGTATTTCCTGGCCACGGCCCTAGCGGTTCTGCTTTTGTTTTTCCTTGCACTTCTTCTGGGAAAGGTGAGGAGGTCCAGAAGAGAGCGGGAGCGGGAACGGCTGGAGGCGGAGGTTCTTATGTACGAGCGGCAATTCGACCTGATTCAAAGCTCCAGGCAGGCGGTGCGGGCCTTAAAGCACGACATGAAGCATCATGTAAAGATGCTCTCGGACCTGGTGGAGGCGGGAGAGGGGGAAGCGGCTCTCGCTTATCTTTCCTCCATGGAGGAGTTTATGGAACCGGTCCTGTCGATTCGGCTGTCCTATGACCGGAACGTGCTCGGCATTCAGATCAAAAACAGTTGTTCCCGCCGGGAGCAGACCCAGGCCCGACGGGAGGGACATGGACTCGGGCTGGAGAATGTGCGGAGGATTGTGGAGCGCTATCATGGAAGTCTGAGGATTTTCCGGGAAGCCGGATGGTTCCGGGCGGACGTGCTCTTATTTCTTCCCTGAAACCCTGTAATTTTTCCTCCATGCCGGTTTGTCTCTCTTTTTCTGTTATCCTTTTGGGGAGAAGGTTCCCAGCGAAGGGGAACAGGAAAGAGAGCGGAAAAAATGGAGAAAAACAAGGGGAGCAGGTATCTGCTTGTGGACGGGATCCGGGGCCTGGCGATCGTCAACATGGTGGTCTTTCATTTTTTGTATGACGTTTATGTGGTGTCCGGCCGGGATCCGGGGTGGTATTTCCGGCCGGGAATCCGAATCTGGCAGCAGGCCATCTGCCGGACCTTTATCCTGGTGGCGGGCTTTGTCTGGCGGTTTGGAGAGAAGAACAGCCTGAGGAGGGGACTGCTCTTCCATCTGTGCGGCACCCTGGTGTCCCTTGTCACCCGGGCCGTGATTCCGAACGAGGCAGTTTGGTTCGGGATCTTGAGTTTTATGGGCTCGGCGGTGCTTTTGATGATCCCGCTCCACAGATGGCTCTGCAAGGCTCGGATACCGGCCCCGGCAGGCCTTGCGGCGAGCCTGGCCTGCTTTGTGCTGTTCAAAGAAGTGCAGTACGGGTATCTCGGCATCGGAAACCTGCTGCGCTGGAACATGCCGGGGGCGCTGTACCAGATCCGGATTCTGACGCCCCTCGGCTTTCCGGCCCCGGATTTTTCCTCCAGTGCTTACTTTCCCGTGCTTCCCTGGATGTTCTTATTCCTGGCAGGGTATTTCCTGTATCCCCTGCTGGAGGGGCGGGAGCGCTGGAGGAAGGTCGGGAGAAGGCGGGTTCCGCTGCTCTCTGCCGTCGGGCAAAAGAGCCTTCTGATCTATCTCATCCACCAGCCGGTGTGCATGGGGGTGGTCTCTATAACCTGCCAGATGTAACTGTCAGAAAGAAAAACGGTTCTTTGTCTTCGAATATCCAGGGAGCGCTCGGCGGCTTTACGGTATTTTGAATAACAAAGAACCGGTTTTCTTTCGTGTAAATTTTTAAAAACGTCGGAGAGCCCTTGCATTTTCGCCCCATTTTTGCTACAGTGATAATACCTTGAGCGGGAGGCGTTGAGCTTCCGGTGATCGAGGATGATACCGGCAGGAAAAAGAGAGGATTTTTGATTATGGCAAAAGAATTCGAAAACGAGTGCACCAGTGCGGGCTGCACCAGCGATTGCAGCACCTGCGGCTGTGAACACGGCCTTCTGAATGAGGGCGAGGACGGTCATATGACCGTGACACTGACTCTGGATGATGACTCCAGCCTGGAGTGCATCGTGCTGACCACCTTCGAGGCGGTCGGGCGGCATTATATTGCACTGCTTCCCACCAATCCGCCGGAAGGCGAGGAGGGGGAAGTTTACCTGTACCGGTTCGTGACCGGGTCAAACGGGGAGCCGGATCTCCAGAATATTGAGGATGACGAGGAGTATGAGGCGGTGGCCGATGCTTTCGACGAACTTCTGGATGCGGCAGAGTTTGACGAGCTGGTGGAAGAGGAGATGGACGACGAGAAGTAGAAAATTGGAAAACGCAAGTCGGCGCAGCGTATGCTGCGCCGGTTTTCTCTATACGTTAAAGCGGAACAGGATCACATCTCCGTCTTTCACCACATATTCCTTGCCTTCCAGACCCACAAGGCCCTTGTCCTTGGCGGCAGAGTAGCTGCCGGCATCCAATAGAGCCTGATAATTCACCACCTCGGCCCGAATGAAACCTCGCTCGAAATCGCTGTGGATCTTGCCGGCGGCGGCGGGAGCCTTGGTGCCTTTTTTGATGGTCCATGCTCTGGTTTCCTGTTCCCCCGCCGTCAGATAGCTGATCAGCCCAAGGAGACGATAGCTGGCTTTAATCAACTTGTCAAGGCCGGATTCGGAGAGTCCCAGATCCTCCAAAAACATCTTTTTTTCGTCTTCTTCCAGTTCGGCGATCTCCTGCTCGATCTGGGCGCAGATCACAAACACTTCACTTCCCTGTTCGGAAGCGAATTCCCGCACCTTGATGACAGAGGGATTGGAGGCCCCGTCGTCGGCCAGGTCGTCCTCAGAGACATTGGCGGCGAAGATCACCGGTTTTCCGGTGAGCAGGTTGAGGGAATGGAGAAACGTTTCCTCGTCCTCGTCGGCAGGCTCGTAGGTAATGGCCAGGTTTCCGTCCTCCAGCCAGGTTTTGACCGATTTTAAGAGTTCTACTTCCTTTGCCAGGCCCTTATCGTTGAAGGCGCTTCTGGCGGTTTTGGCGATCCGCCGTTCCAGGATCTCCAGGTCAGAGAAGATCAGCTCCAGATTGATGGTTTCGATGTCCCGAAGTGGGTCGATGGTTCCGTCCACGTGGACGATGTTGTCATTCTCAAAGCAGCGGACCACATGGACGATGGCGTCCACCTCCCGGATGTTGGCCAAGAATTGGTTGCCGAGCCCCTCGCCCTTGGATGCACCCTTTACCAGTCCGGCGATGTCCACGAATTCGATGACGGCGGGAGTGACCTTTTTAGACACATACATGTCAGCCAGAAGACCCAGGCGGAAATCCGGTACAGCCACCACGCCCACATTGGGATCGATGGTGCAGAAGGGGTAGTTGGCCGATTCTGCGCCGGCCTTGGTTAACGAATTGAATAACGTGCTTTTGCCTACATTGGGCAGGCCTACAATGCCTAATTTCATAAGTAACCTCCAATCATCATTTTCCTGAAAATCATTTTTTGCCGTCAATGCAGATGGACCACATTGGGGGCGGAGGAAAAGGTAAGTACGGATACTCCTTTTCCTTCAAAGAATTTTTTTAATTGATGGGCGTCGTACCTCATGTTTTCCCGCAGAAGCCAGTTGGGGGCGTCCATAAAAACAGTCCGCGGTGAGAGAACGCTGTAGAAATCAAGGGTTGCCCCCCAGTTGCCGTGGTGGGCAGCCTGGACGTAATCCGCATTCAGCTCCGCTCTGTGCCGTTCCAAAAGATGAGCCTCCGCTTCCTTTTGGATGTCGGAGAGGAACAGCATAGATTCTTGTTTTCCCGCGAGGACAAAGACCATGGAGCCATTGTTGCACAGATCGATCTTCAATTCATCTGTGGTGTCATCCCAGGCATGGAGTACCTTGAATCTAAGCCCCAGGAGGTCAAATTCCTCATTTTCAGATACATAATAGACATTGTCCAG
Source organism: uncultured Lachnospiraceae bacterium (assembly GCA_910587905.1). Taxonomy (GTDB): domain Bacteria; phylum Bacillota; class Clostridia; order Lachnospirales; family Lachnospiraceae; genus Lientehia. The sequence goes on along the minus strand of CAJUOF010000022.1, from coordinate 462 downwards.
ATCCTTTGTCAGACTGCGGAATGTCTCGTAAACGTTAAATTGATCGTAACTTTGTGCGGTTTCCCGATATCGTTCCTCATTGACCGGTATGGTATAGATCTGGTCAATCTGAATGTTTCCCGGAGACGAGAGGATCTCGTTCAGCGCGCCGACATGATCCGGGTGGGGGTGGGTAATGATCCAGGCGGTGACATGATTGCCGTGTTTTCGGATGATCTCCCGCAGCATGGCGGCATCTTTTCTGTATCCGCCGTCAATGACCGCCAGATTTCCGTTCTCATCTTCGAGGGTATAACACATGAGCTGGCTGCCGTTTGCATCTCCGTACCTGGTGACAGTGACCCGATCGGCCTTTTTAAAATAGGTTCTGTTCACGGGGCCGGGAGCTGCCTCCCCCTTTTTGATCAAACGGATCTCGATGGATTCCAATCGCTTGGAGTAGCAGATCGGAAGAGCGTCGTG
>CAJUOF010000021.1 GCA_910587905.1 uncultured Lachnospiraceae bacterium | reverse complement strand
TGGTGATGGAATCGTCAACCACAAGGATCTTTTGCATGGGCGCCTTATCCCGTTCCCGAATATATTTCTCCACTTCCTGCAGTACATTTTCTGATGCCAGAGGGACTCCGATCCCTCCCTGGATCAGATGAGGCGCGAACATGCAGTAGGCGAAATATCCCGCACTGGTGTCGAACAAAAGGCTCACCTGTGGTTTCTTATCCTCAAATATCTCCTGGAACTGCTCGTAGGTCAGAAGGTTTTCTTCCACCAGCTCATAAGATTCCGCCGAGGGGAAATGCCCCATGACCCGCCATACAAACTGGCTCGCCGTGTATCTCACCGCATTGAGCAGCATCACATTCAGCTTGTTCGAATGAACTCCCATAAGCTTCCCGACTGTGCTTAGCAGGATTTTTTCTTCAAAGACCAGAAGGATCTCCCATTTTTTATCATCCTCTTCCCTGCCGTAGACCAGACGGTAATATACTCCTTCTCCGAACCGCTCTCCTCCGTAGGCTTCGCTGATCACCTGTCCTTTTAACTGGAACATATCGTAAAGAAGCTTGCTGATCACCCGCTTCAGGGATGAAATCTCCTTCTCCGACAGGAGGTCTCCCCACTTGCTCTCCTTCTCCCCTCCGATGGCCTGATCCTCCGTCAACGTATGTCCAATCAGCCAGCCGGCGCAGACCGCCAGAAAATGATCGACGGAATCAGAGGAATAACCTTCACGGGCCAGCTCCTGCTCCAGCGCCGGAAGTGTATTCTCCCGAAATCCCCTATGTATACGTCTGTGCATCGCCAGATCCTCATAGGCGATCAGCTCCATATACTTCTCCTCGTCTTCAAAATGCCGCATCGCATGCTCTTTAAAATACTTGATTCCTTCCTGGCATGCCTTCTTACTCTTCCTTTCCTCTTCCCCGAGAGCAAAAAGCTTGTTGATAATCTTAAAAAGCCTCCGGTGTTCCTCGTCAATAATCTTTACACCAATATCAAATTCTTCCTTCCACTCCAGTTGATTATCCATGTCAGACTCCTTAGTTCCTATATTTTTTCAAACAGTTTCCCATCCGGTAATAATTACTATATCATAGAATCAGGAAAATACAACCACCATTCGGCCAAAAAAAGCGGATAAATATCACAAAAAAACAGAGGAGCCGACGATGAGTCCTCTGTTTTCGCTCGATCGATTCTTTTATAAAATCATTACAGGTGCTTTGGAAAATTTCCCGAAATCTGGCACCCCTCGTTCAGCACCAGGAACGCGTGGGGATCCATTTCCCTCACCATTCTCCGAAGGATAGCCGCCTCATATTTGGAAAGCACCGAATAGACGATCACCGTGTCTTTTTCCGTGTAGCCGCCCACGCCATTCCAGAGGGTGGCACTCCGGTTAAATTCCCGAATGATCATCTTCCGAATCTCATTTCCACTATTCTTCGTAAAAATCATGACCTGCACGTTGATGCTCTGGCTGTAGGCCTTATCCACCACGAAGGACAAAAAGACCGCGTAAATGATACAATAGATGGCCACGGATACGTCAAACAGCAGGATACAGATCCCGTAAATGATGCCGTTGATGAGAAGAGAGAGCTTCCCGACGCTGATGCTCTTCCCTTTCTTTGCCAGATAGACACCCAAAATGTCCAGACCGCCGCCGCTGCCTCCGGCCTGTAAGGTGATCCCGGAGCCGGCTCCGCAGATAATGCCGCCGATCAGGGCGCAGGTGAGAGGCTCCTCGATGACCGGCACCTTCGGCACCGGGACAATGCTCAGGAAAAAGGTCACAAAGATCACGTTGATCCCCGTCTTGATCAGAAACCGCTTCCCGATGCTCCGCATGGCCATGACGAAAAGCGGCACATTCAGAAGGGAATACAGCACCGCGCTTAAGTTAAAACCACCTAGATTCACATGAAGCTTTTGCACCAGAACACTCTGGATGATCTGGCAGATTCCCATGACTCCGCTGGCATAAAAGCCCATGGAGGCCACGAAAGTGTTCATTCCGACCGAGTAAATAAACGCTCCCACTACACAGAGAACATACTTGGTCCACTGTTTCTTTTGTATATACTGTTCCATCTGTTCCATGTTTTCTTCCTCATTATCATTCCCATCAAAAATTAATAACAACCTCTCTCTTGTATCTCATATTTTCTCTTTTGTCAATACTTTTCTCCCAAATCTTTGATTTGTATTCCGGGGAGGGCTCGGAAAATTGACATTTCCTCCCCTTTCCAGTTATAATACAAATGATAGAAAGGAACAGTTTTATGGAATTATATCAGCTCATCTATTTTAGAAAAATAGCAGAATCAGAAAATATCACAAAAGCGTCCGCGGATCTGAACGTATCTCAGCCCTCCCTCTCCCGCTCTTTAAAAAATCTGGAGATGGAGCTGGGCGTCCAGCTTTTCAACCGGGAGGGGAAGCGCCTGCTTCTCAATGAGAACGGGATCTCCTTCCTCGGCTACACCAACCACATTCTGGATACCATTGATGAGGCCAAAGAAAAAATGAAGCAGCAGGCATCCGTCTTCCTGCCGCCCATTCATATTGCCATGATTCACGACAACCGGCTGCTGCCGCAGCTCATCGCCGCTTTCCACCGGTCCTACCCCCATATCCACATCAATCTTCACCACTTCTCCTCGCCCGCCAAGGTTCCCACGGAGTGTACGCTGGTGCTCCACGCTTCGGAAGAAATGGTCGGTTCCTCCCCCTTTTGTAAATCCTCCAAGCTGCTCACGGAGGAATGCATGATCGGCCTTTCCAGGGAGCATCCCATGGCCGAGTTGGAGAATCTGGATCTGCAGGCCCTGACCGGAGAGCCCTTCATCGTACTCAGCCAGGAAAACTCCTTCGGGGAATTCTCCAGAGGCTTTTTCCACATCCTCGGTTTCCAGCCTAAAATCATCATGGAGTGCGACAGCCAGGTTATGATCGATTCCCTGGTCGCCCGGAACGCGGGCCTTGCCCTGTATCCGTCCCAAACCTGGGAGCCGGCCAAGGAGCAGGTGGTGCTGAAGCGAATCTATCAGCACCGCCTGTACCAACCTTTATACATCTCCTGTACGTCGGCCATGCCGGACCCGTCCACGGAGTTGTTCTACGTCTATGCAGAAGCCTTTTTCAAGAATGGGACGGATCTTTATCCCGACGTTTCTTCCTCGTAGTCACCGCATAGGAGATCAGGGAGAAGCAGATGACGCTGTAGAGCATAAATGCGCGGAAATATTCGCTGTTCTGGGCGTCGTCAAAGACATTCCCCACCGCCTGCGGCAAGAGAATCAGGATCGTGTGGAAGATCACAATTCCAAAAAGTGCCTGTCTGTTGGTCGCCCTGGTGATCGAAGCGCCGCCCACCAAAAGAGCCGCCACCGAATACAGGGCAATGTTATTGTGGGCCGCGTAAGTTTGGACGGAGCCGATGCACTGCAGATAGATAAGCTGGCCAATTCCGGCAAACAAAGTCGAAAGCACGATGGCATAGATCCGCACCTTATTTACATTGATACCGGAGGCCGTCGCCACGCTCATGCTCTGCCCCACCGTCCTCAGATCCTGCCCGATCTTTGTTTTCAGCAAAAACGTGTTGAACAGACAGAGCAGCAGGATGGCAAAGTACGTGGAAATGGGCACACGCACGTTGAGAAAGGCTTTGATCTCGTCCAAAACCGCTTTGCTTCCCGGATTTACATACTCCAGGGCCTGGAACGCGATGATGGCTGCCAGGCAGAAGGCCGCTCCGAACACATCCTTCCATAAGACTCCCTCCAGACCAAATTTTACGATCCGGACCACACTGAGCACAGCGGAAAGCACGGTAACTCCAAGTCCCAGATACCAGAACAGATACATCACATCCCCGGGCCGTTCCCCGGCAAGCAGGAAGATGGTAAGGCTGAGAGCCCCCAGAAGGAACGGCATTCCGGAAAGAATCCTGCCCTTTTTCTGCTCCCCAAAAAGCCGGCGATTGATCCTGCCCGTGGCATTCAGCGCAAACAGACACAGAATATAAGGGCCCGCCGTGGCTAACTTCCGGTTGAATAGGTTGTCGAGGGCGCTTGTAATGGTGATATCGAAGGTGTTTTTTACTCCCACGCCGCCGGAAATAATCAGAAAGGGATTGTCAATGTGAATCACCGTTCCGATCACGATCAGGAAAAAGAACATATAAATTCCTGTGGCAAAAAAGCCGAGGATCATGCCGGCAATCATCTCCTGCCCCTTGGTCTTATTGAGCAGCTTCCCGGCCAGAAAGCCAAACAGAAGGGCGAGGGGAATCAGCATGACAAGCGCTAAAAGAAAGCCGCCAAACCCGCTGAAGACTGCGCTTTCCGTCTGATAGGCCCAATCCGTCACAAAAAACACGGCGATCTGAGCCGCCATCGCCCCCACGGTGATGGAAAAGTTTAATCCCATCCCCGCAATGATCGGAATGATAAGCGCCAAAACCAGAAAGCTGTTCTGCCCAAGTCTCAAGAGCACCTGCTGAACCACGTAGGACAGCTTCATTCCGGAAAGGGGAAAACAGATCAGCGCAATTAAGATAAAAATGACAGCGGCGATATTCTGTTTGAAGAAACCGCCAATCTTAAATCCTGTTCCTTTACTCTTCATCTGATGCACCTCCCGCCTTTGTAAGGGCATACAAAATAATTCCGTTGGTGATGATAATCCTCACGATCTCCGTGGGATCAATTCCTTCTCCCAGCCCCGCCAGATAACGCCCGGCGATGGTCGGTCCCATGGTGAGAATGCCCTGAAACAGGAGGACGCCCACGATCACATGGGAGATCTTCGCATTTCGGATACTGGCTCCGCCGATTAAAATCGCCGCAATCGGAGGAAAACACATATTGATGGGAGCGTTATAAAGCTGCAGGAAGCCAAAGCTCTGGGCATAGACCAAAATCCCCACCGCCGCCAGCATGGTACTCATGACCGCCCCAATCATCCGCTGCCTGCCGATGTTCACACCGCTTGCCCGAGATCGGAAGAGCGTCGTGTAGGGAAAGAG
>CAJUOF010000020.1 GCA_910587905.1 uncultured Lachnospiraceae bacterium | reverse complement strand
GCTCTTCCGATCTTGGCCGAGAAGAACATATCTCTCAAAGAGCCCTTCTTGAAACACGGTTTCCAGAGAGGGTTTTTCCCGAATTTCTTCCAGGGACGCTCCGTGGGCAGTCGCCAAAATACTACAGCCGCAATAGGCGGCTTGTCTGAGTGCCAGGACATCTTCATCACTTCCAATCTCATCCGCCGCTACCACCTCCGGAGCCATAGAGCGGATCAGCATAAAAAGTCCTTGGGCTTTTGGACAGGCATCCAACACGTCTGTCCGTTCTCCCACATCATTCTGTGGAACTCCCTGATAACAGGCTGCAAGCTCCGAACGCTCGTCCGCCACCCCCACCGTGATCCCGGCATGTCCGCCTGCGCCATTGGAGATCAGGCGGATCATATCCCGAAGAAGTGTGGTCTTTCCAAAACCAGGAGGCGATATAATAAGGGTGTTTTGTACTCGTCCTCCCTGATATAGACAGGGAAGAAGCTTCGCAGCACACCCTTTCACCTGATGGGCCAAACGGATATTCAAGAAAGACACCTGTTTCAGTGTGCGGATTTTCCCTTCCTCCAAAACGGCCCTGCCCGCAAGTCCAATTCTGTGTCCTCCCTGTATGGTCAAAAATCCCTGTCTCAGTTCTTCCTCATATGCATAGAGCGAATAATTCCCCGCATATTCTAAGGTTTCCCTGACCTCCCTTGTACTCACCCTCCGCAAACCGGCCAAGGTTTCACCGTCCGGCCATCGTCCGGAAACATTCTTGTCCGTCTCCACAAGGCGTCCTTCCTCTGAGAAACCATATTCCCTCCCCTGATACTGACACAAAAACGGCCGTCCTGCCCGGAGTTTTATCTCCTGCAAACCCTCAAAAGAAAACGGCGCCTGTTCCATCATTCCCCGCAACGATCTTGCCAAAATCTTTAAGAGCTCTTCTCCGCCTTTCATCCTGTTCACCTGCCTTCTACCCTAATCTATGAGCCTGTCCTGTCGATTAGAACCAAAAAGCAAAATACAAACCGTGAAAACTCCGGGACGGCGCACAATTGACATTCCCCCAATTTCTTAGTACAATCAGTAGTGGCGACAGAAGATATCCCGAAGAAGAGGAACACTTGACCATCATGGAAGATCAGAAAAAAACGTATTTGTTTGAGAACGCTCCGGTGGCAAAAGCCGTGATGTCCATGGCCATTCCCACTATTTTAAGTTCCCTTGTTATGGTAATTTACAATATGGCCGACACCTATTTTGTCAGCCTTTTGAATAACTCTGTTCAGAACGCTGCCGTGACTTTAGCTTCTCCCGTTCTCCTGGCTTTCAATGCCGTCAACAACCTGTTTGGTGTGGGAAGCTCCAGTATGATGAGCCGGGCCCTCGGCAAGAAAGACTATGATACAGTGCAAAAAAGCTCTGCTTTCGGCTTTTACTGTTCTATCCTCAGCGGTCTCCTATTTTCTTTTGGCTTTACTCTGTTTCGCTCTCCCCTTCTCGCAATTCTCGGCGCAGGGGAGGATACGGTTCTTGCAACTTCCCAGTACTTAACATGGACTGTGACCTTTGGCGCCGTTCCTTCTATACTAAATGTCGTCCTGGCCTACATGGTTCGCTCCGAGGGGGCCTCCCTTCACGCCAGCATCGGCACCATGAGTGGCTGCCTCCTGAATATCCTTCTCGATCCCATTTTCATCTTACCCTGGGGGTTCCATATGGGAGCCGCAGGTGCCGGATTCGCAACCTTCCTCTCCAACTGTGTCGCCTGTCTATATTTCTTTACCCTGCTTTTTGTCAAACGGAAACATACCTATGTCTCATTGAGTCCATCCATGTTCCGCCCGGGGAGAGCCATTGTCACGGGGATCTGCAGCGTCGGCATCCCGGCCTCCATCCAAAACCTGCTGAACGTGACCGGCATGACCGTCCTCAACAATTTCACCTCCTCCTACGGCTCCGAAGCCGTCGCTGCCATGGGAATTTCCCAAAAGCTCAATATGATCCCCATGTATATTGCCTTGGGCCTTTCTCAGGGATTAATGCCTCTGATCAGCTACAACTATGCGGCCGGAAACATCCCGAGGATGAAAAAAACTCTGCTCTTTGCGGTGCGGACTTCCATTACCTTTATGGCGGCCATGGCCATTCTCTACTTTTTCGGTTCCGGCTTCTTCATTCGTCTGTTTATGAAAAACCAGATGATCGTGGACTATGGCAGCCGCTTCCTGAGAGGGCTCTGTCTAGCTCTCCCGTTTCTCTGCATGGACTTCCTGGCCGTCGGCGTGTTCCAGGCCTGCGGTATGGGAAAAAAGGCCCTTAGTTTTGCCCTTCTCCGAAAAATCATTTTGGAGATTCCTGCTCTCTATCTCTGGAATTTCCTCTATCCTCTTTACGGACTGGCCTACGCCCAGTTCACGGCTGAATTTGTCCTGGCTGCCGCCGCTATCCTTGTGCTGATCCATATGTTCCACAATCTGGAGAAAACAACGTGATCGTCCTCCTCCGGAAGCCACATCCGGCCGCTATCGTTCCAACAGTCTCCTGTATGTGTTCCGCCTTCGAAGTGCCCACAAAACAAGTATTCCCCCGGAAGCTGCCGTCAAAAGGACGAAATCTGTCATCGGGGAAGCATCTCCCGTCACGATTCGTCCAAAACTTTTTAAGGGCGCAATCTTTCCCTCAAACAATAACGTGACTGTGTCATCCTGGTCCGTGACACTCACTCCACGCCAGTCTCCGGAGAGTGTGATATTGGTGAGCATTTCATCCAAGACATCCACTCCCGGCTTTACGGTCGTAAAATAAATCGGATTCTGTTCCGCAATCTGGAACTCAGAAGGTGCTGTACCAAATTCATATCGGTAAGCTGTCACCTGCTCCCCCTCCGCCAAAGGGACTTGGTCAAACGAAATGATATGATTCGCTTTCGAGTTTAAGCCTCCTGCCAGGGGATGCCATTTCTCTGAGCGGTTTGTCTGATAGGAGATGGAGTAGTCCAGCTCATCCGTGAAGGTTCCTGTATGCAGTTCCCGCATAATCACCTGTTCCGGCAGATAATCTGTACACGTAAAGTTCTCCAGGGCCGTGTTGGACGCATTCCTTAAGGTCGTGATCATGTATTTATAGGTATCCCCCGTCTGGGTCCGCCGAATGGTTGTCTTGGCGACTTCCAAATTGATCACCGCCAGCCGATCCTCCAGGGCCACCGTCTGAACCTCCCCGGTATCCGAAACCGTAAATTCCATATCCGCCGCTGTCAGGTATCCCTCCGGCGCCGTATCCTCATGAAGGATATAGGTCTCACCGACCGTCAGCTTTTCAATCAGCTTCGGCTCCTCCCCGCTGGTCCACTCATGGACCACTGTTCCCTCTCTGTCAAGGATCTGTAAAACGGCCCCGGCCAATGCCCGTCCATCTGCGGCATCCGCCTTGGAAATTTCCGTCTTGGTGATATCATCCTCCATCCGGACCTTCTG
>CAJUOF010000019.1 GCA_910587905.1 uncultured Lachnospiraceae bacterium | reverse complement strand
TAGTGGGAGTTTTGCAGGAGATGAGGGGGCTGGGATATGAGTGCAGAATTTGGAGAACATCCAACTGTTCGTCTTATCAGCAATTGGCTTCCATGATGAATCGAGGGGAAAAGGCGAGAAGCCTGTCGTTGGATGACTGTGGAGGATGGGAGAAGCTGTTAAAGTCCAGAGTTGGGTGTGGCAGTGGGGGCTCTTTGCAGGGACAAGGTATAAAATTGCAAAAGGTCATCCGGCGGGTCAAGGAAGGAAAAACAGAGAAAGCATTGGGCATACTCGGTGTATACTTTGTTGCGAAAGAAGCACGGTGGACAGGCTTTTGCCTTCTGATTTCAGCAGTACTCAGTTGTGACGAGAATGCAGGGGTGACGCCGGGGCTGGCTGCGATGAAACATGCAGAGCCGTTAAAGGAACTTTTGATCTGGTTGGACGGCTTGTTTAGCAACAGGGAAAAAAGAACCGTGATAGAAGAGGCGGTTGAGATTATGGAAAAAGAATTTTCTGATCCTGATTTTACCCAAACGATGCTTGCAGAAAGGCTGGGGCTTCATCCCGCATATTTTAGCCGATTGTTTAAGAAGAAAACAGGAACGAATTTTGTCATGGCATTGACAGAAATTAGAATCGGCCATGCAAAGGAATATTTGAGGGAAGGGAAAAATCCAAAGGCTGTTGCGCTCCTGTGCGGTTATCGCAATCCAAAGTATTTTTATGAGGTTTTCAGTGGGGCATGTGGTGTTTCGCCGGTACAATATCGACAGATGATGGGGAAGCTATGAAAAAACGATTCAATTCACTAAAAGGTATGATTTTAGGCAGTACGGTTTTTACCATGATGATTTTGTTTTTGCTGTTTGCCGTTATGATGTATGCGGAATATCATACCCTTGAGAGTATGAGCTCGACGGTTGAAAAAATGGAAGTGCTTTCGGATTATTATGAAACGGCAGGAATGCTTGGGAATGCGGTTAAGGGATGGTTTTATTCAAACCAAGGGGAGAAAAAAGACCAGTGCGAGATGCTGGTGGAACGGTTGGAGATACAGAATGAAAGGGTGAAAAGCTCTCTTTTACATCCTCGTTTTTTAGACCAGTATTATCTCACTCTGAGTTACATAGAAGAGGTGGAACAACTTCTGGAAGAAAATCTGGATGAGTTTCCTTTAAGTGCAAGACAGAGGTATGGTGTAACCGTAAAAATATATGACTATTTAATGGAAGATGAAAGCAAGCTGAATGTGCTTCTCTCTCAGATTGTTTCAGAGACATATCGTGAACAATTCCATAGCTGGCAGAAACAGTTTGCGTTTATTTTAGTGGTGATTGTCGGCTGTGCGGTGGGTGTTTATTTTTTTGCCGCAGGATTGCTTCAAAGGCTTTTGAAGCCGGTTATGCTGTTGGCAGAGCAGGCGCAGCAATTTGCAGCAGGTATTGTACATGAAAAAAATCAGATGCAGGATTGCCGGTTGGCGGCTGAAACAGATATTCTGGTGGATGCTTTTTATGAGATGGAGAAAACGATTCACGATCAGATGCAGCAGTTGAAAAACAGTCTTGAGGTGGAAAGGCGGATGCATGTACTGGAACTACAGAATATGCAGATGCAGATGACGCTTACAAAGACAAAGATGAAACTGATTCAGTCTATGATCAATCCCCATTTTTTGTTTAATTGTCTGGGCATGCTTTCGGCCATTGCTTATTTTGAAGGAGCTCCCCGAACAAGGGAGACTGCCTTAAAGATTGCCGATTATCTGAGGGAGTCCCTTGGGCTGGTGGGAAAGAATATCAGGCTCAGGGAAGAGCTTGCGCATACAAACAAATATCTGGAGATACAAAAAATGCGTTTTGAAGACCGCATATGTTTTAGAACCTTTTTGGAAAAGGATTGCGAGAATTTTCTTGTCCCGGCAATGATCCTGCAGCCATTGGTTGAAAATGCGGTGTCCTATGGAATGAAGGGGAGAGAAGACGGCGGGACGGTAGAAATTAAAATTTTTCGGCAGGAGGGACAGATTCGTATCGTGGTGGAGGATGACGGAAGCGGAATGGATGAGGAGGAGCTTGAGCAGGTTCGGAGGGAAATCTCTGAACCATTTAAACCGGGGGAACATACCATTGGCCTGCACAGTGTCGCATCAAGAATTAAGGCGTGCTATGGTGATGCGGCACAAATTGAATTGTTCAGCAAGAAAGGGGAACATACCAGCGTAGTCATCTGTCTGGAGACGATGTCGCTAGCAGAAGAGCCGGAGATTCCGTTTGGCAGCTCATAAGGGACAAAATAGACAAGTTTCGACGCACGATAGGCATGGGCGATTGTGCGCCGGTTTTTCTTTTGTTATAATTTGGGCAATGATTTGTTGTAATTTGGGCAGTGAAAAAATGCGGATTTGGAGGAATCCGGGGGAGGAGAGCCTGAGATGGCTGAGAAGAAAAAAGGCGGTTCGGATAAGATTGAGCTGAGACAGAAAAAGGGAACCTGGCGGCGGTTTATCCGGCTGTTTCCCAAATGCAGGCTTCCCTGGGGATTTCTGGCGGTCTACATCGTCCTCAATCTGGCCATGGTCAACGTGGGGATCGGCGAGACAGATTACACGGCGCAGCTCTTTGCGGGGGACACCGGCGGGGCGGTGCTTGCCAGGCTGATCGGGCTTACGATCCTGAATCTGGTGGGCAGCAACCTGGTGGTGCTTTTCCGGCAGGTCACCAGCGCCAGGATCAACCGCAACATGCGGACGGTGGTCCTTGACAAGGTGCTCCGTCTGCCCATGAGTTATTTTAAGGATGAGAATCCCAGGGAGGGCGTGTCCCGGATCCTCAACAACTCGGTCATGATCGACTCCACGATCATGCTGGTCCTGCTGCCCCTCCTGACGGCGGGCTACAAGGCCCTTTCCATATTCGGAAGGGTATTCCGATATGACTGGAGGCTTTCGGCGATCCTGCTGGCCTTTCTTCCGGTCCAGTTCCTGCTGGCCTTCCTCTTCGGGCGGATCAATTTTTCCCTGTCGGAGCAGGAGGCGTCCATAAAGGCGGGGCTGATGCAGAGGCTTGGGGAGCTGGTCACCAACATTCCTCTGGCGAAGGCCTTTGCCAGGGAGGAGAGGGAGACAGAAAACGGGAAGGAGCTTGCGGACCGCCTTTACCGGATCCAGATCAAGGGAAGCTGGTTCGACCAGCTTCGGGACCTTTCCCAGTCGGGGGTGGACGTGCTCCAGTCGGTCTTTATCGTCCTGGTGGGGCTTTTGCTCCTTCGGGGCGGGGAGATCACCACCAGGGCGTGGATCGCCTTCTTCCTCTTTTCTTCCCTGTTTACCGGGGCGGTCACGGAGTTTGTCATGTACTGGAACAACCTGAAGGTGATCCAGGGCGGGGCGGACAAGGTGGCCGAGATCATGGATGCGCCGGAGGAAGAGCTTTCCGGAGATCCTTGCGAGGGCCTTTCCGGGGATATCCGTCTGGAGAATGTCCGCTTTGGCTACGGGGAGGAATGTCCGGTGCTTGCGGACGTGAGCTGCGAGTTCCCGGATTCCTGCGTGACGGCCCTCCTGGGGGCGAGCGGCTGCGGGAAGACCACCCTGACGTATCTTCTGACCAGGCTTTACGAGCCCTGGTCCGGACAGATTCTGGCGGGAGGCAGGAAGGTCTCGGAGTTTGCCCTTAAGGATTACCGGGACCAGTTCGTGGTGGTTTCCCAGAACAGCATGTTGTTTTCCGGGACGGTGAGGGAGAACGTCTGTTACGGGACGGGCGGGGTGAGCGACGGGGCGTTCTTCGAGGCCCTTAAGAAGGCGGGGGCCTATGACTTTGTCATGGAGCTTCCGGATAAGGAGTACACGCTCCTGGAGGAATACGGGGCGAATTTTTCCGGCGGCCAGAGGCAGCGGCTCTCGGTGGCCAGGGCGCTTCTTTCAGGGGCTCATTATCTGATCCTGGATGAGCCCACCTCGGCCATGGACGCCGTGGGCACGGCGGAGCTGGTGGGGATTTTGAGGGAGATCGCAAAGGACCGGTGCATGATCGTCATCGCCCACACGCCATCGGTCCTCGCCCTGGCAGACCGGGTTGTGATTTTGGAAGACGGAATGGTCACGGTCCAGGGAGAAAAGGAGGCTGTGCGGACGGCCAGTGAATTCCTGCGGACATTTTCCAGAGAGGAGGCGGCAGAGGAATGAGAAAGGAATCGCAGAAGGGCATGTGGAAGCGGACCGTCGGCCTGTACCGGAATATCCGCATTCCCTGGCATCTCTATCTTTTGCAGGTGGTCCTGGGGATCGTCTCCGCCAAGGTGAGCCTGCTCTACATTCCCTACCAGACGGATTTAAAGACGGGGAATATCGAGGAACCGGGGCTTCTCTGGGGCTACGTGGGCTTTCTGCTGCTCTCGGTGCTCATGGGGATTGCAGCCAGGATCCCGGAATTTTATTCCGCTTCCATGGTTGCCAGAAATGCCAGGAACCGGCTGATCGGCCATTCGGTGCGGCTGCCCATGGGCGTTTATGAGAAAAACGGTTCCAGGCTGGTCTCCTGGATCACCCAGGACTGTGAGTACACGGACGGGCTTCTGACCTCGGTCATCGGCTTTATCACCGGGATCGCCACGGTCTACATGAGCGTGACCAGCATGTCGGCCATCGACGTCACCATGGTCTCCCTGGTGCCGTTCATTCTGCTCTATATCCTGTTCAGTACCTGGCTGGAGGGCAAGTTCATGTTCCTCAGGGAGCGGAGGGGAAGACGGGCGGAGGCGGAGCTTACGGCTTATCTCTCCGAGCATTTGAGCTTCTTTGTCCAGATCCGGCAGCTCCATTCCCAGGAGGAGGAGGTGAGCCGGGGCAGGGAGGCCGTGGACCGGTATTACCAGGCGGAGGTCTACCAGGCGGTGCTGACCCTGATCAACAACTTCGTCTCCGGGTCTCTGACCAGCATCATCACTGTCCTGATCTTTCTCCTGGGCGTTCCCATGGTGAACGAGGGGAAGATCACGATCACGGAGCTGGCGGCTTTCCAGAGCTATATCCTGATCGCCTATCAGTCTTTGAGCTCCCTGCCGGGCTTATACACCCAGTTTATGTATTACAACGGACAGCTGTTTTACATTTCGGGGCTCATGGCCAAGAAGGAGGAGGTTTCCCTCCGGGAGCAGACCATGGACCGGCCGGATGCGGACATTCGGTTTGACCACGTGACCTTCGGCTACGGGGAGCAGCCAGTGATAAAGGATGCGACCTTCACCATCCCCTGCGGGAAGACCACGGTGATCGCCGGGCTCAACGGTTCCGGGAAGACGACGGTCTTCAAGCTGATCGAGCGGTTTTACGTGCCGGAGGCGGGGGAGATCCGGTTCGGGGACTGTCCGGCGGAAAGAATCCATCTCCAGGAATGGCGGCAGAGCATGGCTTACGTGCTGCAGGAGCCCCAGCTTTTTGACGGCACCATCCGGGAGAACATCAATTACGGCATGGACCGGGAGGTCTCTCCTGCGGAGACACAGAGCGCCGCCAGGCTGGCCTGCGCCGAGGAGTTCATCGGGGAGCTTCCGGGGGGCTATGAATTTGTCATCGGCGAGAACGGCTGTAAGCTTTCCGCCGGGCAGAGACAGCGAATCGCCATCGCCAGGGCCCTGATGCTGGATCCCGCCTACCTGCTTCTGGACGAGGCCACCTGCAACATGGACGTTTACTCGGAGCGAAGGGTGACGAGGGCTCTTGCGAAGCTGATGGAGGGACGGACAGATCGGAAGAGCACAC
>CAJUOF010000018.1 GCA_910587905.1 uncultured Lachnospiraceae bacterium | reverse complement strand
GATCAATGTCGCTCTCCGTGTGGGCCGCCGACAGGAACAGGGCTTCAAACTGGGACGGAGCCACGTAGATTCCCCTGCCCAGCATATGGCGGAAATACCTCCCAAAAGCCTCCGTATCCGAGGTCTTCGCCGATGCATAATCCCTCACATGCTCTTTCGTAAAGAAAAGACAGCTCAGGGAACCGACGCCGGTCACCTGACAGGGCGCTCCGAGTCCCTCCGTCAGCCGCGCAAGCTCCGCCCGGAAGGAATCCCCCAGGGCATTCAGCCTTTCGTAAATGCCGGGATCGTCCTTTAAAATATGAAGCCCGGCAAGGCCCGCCGCCATAGCCACCGGATTTCCGCTCAAGGTCCCCGCCTGATAAACCCTTCCTACGGGAGCCACCACCTCCATGACCTCCCGCCTGCCGCCATAGGCGCCCACAGGCATCCCGGCGCCGATAATCTTTCCGAAGGTACAAAGATCAGGCGTCACGCCGTAGTACCCTTGCGCCCCGGTAAACCCTAGCCGGAAGCCGGTGATCACCTCGTCGAAAATCAGCAAAGCCTTTTCCTCCGTGCAGATGCTCCGAAGGCCGGAAAGGAATCCTTCCTCCGGCACCACCACACCCATGTTGGCCGCCACCGGCTCCACGATCACCGCCGCGATCTGCCCCGGGAACTCGGCGAACAACCTCCTCACACTCTCTAAATCATTATAAACCGCCGTCAACGTGTCGGCCGCACAGCCCCTCGGCACCCCGGCGCTGTCCGGCACGCCCCCGGTCATCACGCCGGAGCCGGCCTTCACCAGCATGGAATCGCAGTGACCATGATAACAGCCTTCAAATTTTACGATCTTGTCCCTGCCTGTGTAGCCCCTTGCTGCCCGCAGGGCCGACATGACCGCCTCCGTGCCGGAATTGACCATGCGCACCAGTTCCACAGAAGGCACCGACCGGCAGATGAGCTCCGCCATCTCCACCTCCGCCTCACAGCTTGCACCGAAGCTTAAGCCCCGCTCCGCCGCCTTCACCGCCGCCTCCCTCACGGCCGGATGGTCATGCCCCAGGATCATCGGTCCCCAGGAACCGACAAAATCCAGATAGACGTTTCCGTCTGCATCTGTCATCTGCGCTCCTCCGGCCGATGCGATGAACCTGGGCTTTCCCCCCACCGCCTGAAAGGCCCGCACTGGGCTGTTGACCCCTCCGGGGATCACCTGCTTCGCCCGCTCAAATAGCTCTTCTGATCTTCCCATAGTCTTCTCCTTTTCTTTTTCTGTTTCCCAGGTAATTGCGAAACTTGAAATTGCAGAATCGATTCTGGCGACTGCGTCCATCCAAAGCCTGCAGCGCCAAACATTCCAACGAGCCCATAAGCGCAGAAAACACTCGGGCAGAGGCCCTCCTGTTTTCCATGGTCTCCTTTCCATGGCGCAGAGGGCTTTTCCTGGAAGCAATCGCCAGAATCTTTCCCATATTTGTCATTTTCGCAATTACCTTCCCGTCTATTTCTGCGCCGACTGCTATCCGATCCGCCCCTCGTCCATAAATTTCGCCAGTTCTTTTGCGTAATAGGTGAGGAGCACGCCGGCACCGGCCCGGTACACGGCCGTGGCCGCCTCGCAGACCACCGACGCCTCGTCGATCCAGCCCTTCCCGGCCGCCGCCTTGATCATGGCGTACTCCCCGCTGACACTGTAGGCCGCCACCGGTACATGGACCGTCTCCGACACCCGCCGGATCACGTCCAGATAGGAAAGGGCCGGCTTCACCATGACCAGGTCCGCCCCCTCCTCCACGTCGAGGAGCGCCTCCTTGATCCCCTCTTTGGCGTTGTGGTAATCCATCTGGTAGCTCCTCCGGTCCCCGAAGGCCGGGGCCGAGTCCGCCGCCTCCCGGAAAGGCCCGTAAAAAGCCGACGCATATTTGACCGCATAGGACAGGATCGGGATCTCCACATGGCCGTTCTCGTCGAGGATCCGCCGGATGGCCGCCACCCTGCCGTCCATCATGTCGGAGGGTGCCACCATGTCCGCCCCCGCCTGCACGTGGGAGAGAGCCGTCTTCGCCAGAAGAGGCAGGGTCCTGTCATTGTCCACGTCATGGCCGCAGAGGGCGCCGCAGTGGCCGTGGGATGTATACTCGCACATGCACACGTCCGTAATGTAATAAAGCTCCGGCACCGCCTTCTTCCCCGCCTCCAGGGCCCGCTGGATGATGCCGTCCTGCGCCCAGGCGCTGCTCCCGATCTCATCCTTGCTGTCCGGAATTCCAAAGAGCATCACCGAGGACACGCCGGCCTTCGCTGTCTCCTCCAGCGCCGCCGGCAGCATGTCCAGACTGTAGTGATACTGTCCCGGCATGGAAGGGATCTCCCGCTTGATCCCCGTTCCCTCCACCACAAACATGGGATAGATCAGAGAATCCTTGCTCATCCTGGTCTCCCGCACCATATTCCGAAGGGTTTTCGTCCCCCGAAGCCTCCTGGGCCGCTTGATTATGTCCATTTTTCACTCCTCCTCGTCATCTCCAGCAATTTCTCCACCATACTGTCGATCGTAGCCTCCCCGGACACCACCGTCCGGATCCCGTATTTTTCCGCTTCCCTCCTGGTCTGCTCCCCGATACACAGTCCCCGGACTTTCCGATGATCTGGCTCCGGATAGAGGGACACGAAGCCCCGGACCGTGGAAGCGCTGGTGAAGGTCACGATGTCATCCGGCAAAAGCTCCGGCAGGACCCGGTCCCCATCCACGGCCTTTGTCCGATAAATGGGGATATCGTCAAAGGAGATCCCGGCTTCCGCAAGGGGCCTGGTCACCTCCCCCGTTCCGATGTCCGCCCTCGGAAGGAGCAGGCGCTCCCCGGCCTTCATCTCCTCTGCCAGCCGCCGCCCCAGGGCTTCCCCGGTGAAAGGCTCCGCCTGAAGGTCGGCGAAGATGCCCCGTTTTTCCAGAGCTTTCCCGGTGGCCGGTCCGATGACGGCAAACCGGATCCCAAGAAGCGTCCGGATGTCCTTCCCTTCCCCCTGCAGTTTGTCAAAAAAGCAGTCCACGCCCTCCGCACTGGTAAACGCGATCCACCCATATTGCGAAATATGGGTGAGCGCCTCACGAAGCTCCGGAGCATCCGTGACCGGCTCCGTCTCGATGGCCGGGAGCAGGATTACCTCCGCCCCCAGTCCCTCAAGCCGCTCCGCCATCCTCCGGCTCCGCTTCTTGGGCCGGGTCACGATCACCCGCCTTCCCCCGAGGGGCCGCATTCCCGCCCAGCCGAAGGTCTCCGAAAGGCCGCAGACCTTTCCCACCACGATGAGGGCCGGGGAAACGATCCCTCCCCGTTTTACCTCCTCCTCGAGCGTTTCCACCGTGGATACCACCTGTCTCTGAGCCGCCGAGGTCCCTCTGGAAATGACCGCCGCCGGCGTCTCCCCCGGCATCCCCGCCGCCATAAGCCCCCGGCAGATCCCTCCAAGCTCCGAGAGTCCCATGTAAAAGACCAGCGTGCCGTCTAGCTTCGCCAGCGTCTCAAAATCCGGCGCTTCCCCGCTTCCCCGCTTCTTGTGGGCGGTGATCAGATGGACCGAGGAACAATAGTCCCGGTGGGTGACGGGAATCCCCGCATACGCACACACCGACGACGCCGCAGTCACCCCCGGCACCACCTCAAAGGGAATGCCTTTTTCGGCGAGGAGCTCCAGCTCCTCGCCGCCCCGGCCGAAGACAAAGGGATCGCCGCCCTTTAACCGCACCACCCGCTTCCCTTCCTCCGCCTTTTCAAGGAGGATCCGGTTGATCTCCTCCTGGGGCACCGGATGATCCCCGGAGCGCTTTCCCACATCGATCTTCTCCGCCTTCTCCGGCATCATCTGCAGGATCCCCGGCCCCACCAGCCGGTCATAGACCACCACCTGGGCCTCAGAGAGGACCTTCGCCCCCTTGAAGGTAAAAAGCCCGGCGTCAGAAGGGCCGGCACCCACCAGCCAGACCTTGCCGGAACACCCGGCTTCCGGCCCGTCACCGCCGGGCTTTCCGCCTGCCTCCGGCCCACGGCTTCCCGCTTTCTCCTGCCGCCTGCTTTCTGCTTCCGGCCCACGGCTTCCGCCGGCAGCCTCCAGTTCCCTCACCAGCTTCTTCGCCAGATTGATCCCCAGGCGCTCTCCCTCCTCCGCAGGACCCGCAAGCTCCCCGGTCAGATAAGTCCCTGTTTCTTCCTTATAATAGAGCCCCCGAAGACGGATGGTCCCGTCCGCCTGGGTTCTGGCATAGGCCGCAATGGGCGAGGAACAGCCCCCGTCAAGATACCGGACAAAGCTCCGCTCCGCCCCGGCCTCCTGCCATGCCCTCCTGTCATCGACGCAGTCCAGCCAGGAATGATCCTCCCCCGCCCGGCCCTGCACCGCCAGGATCCCCTGTCCCGCCGCCGGGATCACTTCCTCCGTATCCAGATATTCGTCGATCCGCTCCGAAAGCCCCAGACGGATAAGCCCTGCCGCCGCCAGCACAACGGCGTCATATCGGCCCTCGTCCAGCTTCTGAAGCCTGGTCAGCACATTCCCCCGGAGCAGGGAAAACTCTGCCTCCGGAAACATGGCTGCGAGCTGGAGCCGCCGCCTCTCGCTGGAGGTCCCGATCACAAAGGGCCGGCCGCTCTCCGGCCTCCACCGCTCCCGTCCCCTGGGATAGACCAGCACGTCCCGGACCTCCCCACGCTCCGACAAAGCGACGATGGGCATCCCCTCCGGCTGATCCATGGGCATGTCCTTCAAGCTGTGGACAGAGCAGTCGATCCGTCCCTCCTTAAGTGCCAGATCCAGCTCCTTGACAAAAAGCCCTTTTCCGCCCACCTTGTCCAGGCTCCGGTCCAAGATCTTATCCCCGGTGGTCTTCATGGTCACCAGTTCAAAGGCCAGCTCCGGATGACACTCTTCCAGCCGGCGAAGAAGGATCCTCGTCTGCTCCACGGCCAGCCGGCTCTCCCGGCTTCCCACCCGGATCACCCGCCTTTTATCTTCCGTTTTCACATCTCCCAGTTCCTTATCTTCCATTCCCGTCTCCTCCCCGTTTTGCAACCTCCGGATCCCTAAATTTTTCCACAAACAGCCTGCGGATCTCTTCCGCCGCCGCCTTCGCCAGGCCATGAGATTTCCCGTCGGCGCAGACCCCCGCCGTCAAAATCCCCTCCCTGGCGATTCCCGGAAAATAAAAGTCGCACTCTTCCTTCCGGTCCGCCACATTGACAAAGACCCCGGCCGACCGGCACCAGAGCGCCACCTGGTGATTCGCCTGCCTGTCGCTGGTCGCCGCCACCACGAGAAACGCATCCCTCACATCCTCTTCCGCCGCCTCCCGAAGCATACAGGTAAGCCGGCCGGCCTCCCACAGGCTCCTCACCTTGCCGGAAATCTCCGGCGAGATCACCGTCACCCTGGCCCCGAACTCCAAAAGCGCCAGGATCCGCCTCGTGCCGATGGTCCCGGCCCCGGCCACCACCGCCTTCCTTCCTTCCAATTCCACAAACATCGGAAATCTCATATCCCGTCCCCGTCTCTCATTCCAATTCCTTTGCCGAGCGGAACAGACCCTCCAGGCAGGGCTTCCAAAGTTCCGGCTCCATGTCCTCCCTGAGTCCGTAACAGAGCTTCGCCGCCACTTTGGCCGCCGCCCGCTCAATGGACTCTGAGAGCGCCTCCCGCTCTTCCCGTTTAAGCGGATACTGCCGCAGTTCTTTTTTTAACCTCGCCGCCGTATCCTCCCCGGCCAGCTTCGAGATCCGCTTGACCACCGGCACATATTCCCGGAACGCATACCACTGCTCGTATTCCGTCTCATACTTTCTGAGGATTTCATCGGCCTCTTTGATCTGCCTCCTGTCCCCCTCGGACTTGATGGTGTCAAAGCTGTCCATGTCAAACAGCCGGATCCCGGGCAGACTCCCGAGCATCGGCTCGATATCCCTGGGAATGGCCAGATCCACAAACACCTTTCCGCCTGTCCCCAGCTTTCCCTCCGCCTGCTCCCTCGTCAGCGTATAGTGGGGGCTTACCGTCGCACTCACCACCAGATCCATGTCCGGAAGGACCTCGTAGCGGTCCTGATAATCAATGACGTGACAGCCAGCCGGGATCACGGCCTCCTTTGCCTTGTACTGGCGCAGAGTCATGGACACCTTCCCGCCCAGCCGCACCAGCTCGGCGGCGGCCAGCCTTCCGATCTCCCCGTTCCCGATGACCAGACAGCGCTTCCCGAAAATCTCGATCCCTTCCCCAAGAAGGAGACTCCCCATGGCGGCGGCCACCGACCGGTCCACGCCCACAAGAAGCACCCGGCTCTTCACCTTCTTGGCCCCCGTGACGGCGGTGCGGAACAAGATCTCCAGGACAGGATCCAGCGCCCCCTGCTCCCTGGCCAGATCCACCGCCCGCTTCACCTGAGTGATGATCTGGTCGTCCCCGAAGATCTGCGACTTTAACCCGCAGGAAAGCTCCATCAGATAATGGACGGCCTCCTTCCCCTCCCGCACAGTGAAATACTCCCCGTACTCGGAGACTGCAAGTCCCTTTTCCCGGCAAAGGAGCGAGACCGCATCCAGTTCGTCAAAGATGTCCTCCTCCCCGCTGATCCAATACTCTGTCCGGTTACAGGTGGAAATGATGACGCACCCGGTCACGCCGGGAGTCCCGCGCCCCCCCCTGAGGGCCCGCTCCACCATGGAAACCGTCATGGAAAACTGCTCCCGCACCTTCACAGGAGCCTTCCGATAATCAATTCCGGCCATCTTTATCT
>CAJUOF010000017.1 GCA_910587905.1 uncultured Lachnospiraceae bacterium | reverse complement strand
CGGCGACCACCGAGATCTACACTCTTTCCCTACACGACGCTCTTCCGATCTGACTTTACTCATAAAGGAATACATGTGATTTTTCTCCTGACATCTTGACGATGTCCGTTTTTCCATCTATAATTCTCTGGACATTATAGCACATCCCCACACAAATTGCTCTCATTTTTTAAACTTTTGGAGGATTTTATGATTCGACTCATCGCAAGCGATATGGACGGTACGATTTTAAGAGATGGCGCGCAGACTCTACCGGCCCGGATGTTTCCTATTTTAGAAAAGCTGACCGAGAAAGGAATTCTTTTTGTCGCCGCCAGCGGACGACAGTATGCCAATTTAAGACGGCTCATGGGCCTCCTGGCCGACCGGGTGGACTACATCTGTGAAAACGGCGCCTTCGCCGTCCACAGAGGAACCATCATCTACAAGGCCGCCATGGACCGCGCTCTGGGACAGGCTTTGATGGAAGACATTCTGGCTGTCCCGGACTGTGAGGTCCAGCTCTCCGGTGTGGATACTGCTTATATCCAGCCCAAAAAGACGTCCTACACCGAACACCTGAAATATGTTCTGAAGAATCATGTCACGGAGGTTGACGACATTTTTTCCACCTCCGAGGACTACATCAAAATCTCCGCCTACGTCCACGGGGAGCATACGGAAGAACGCCTGGAACAGTTCCGGTTACGCTGGGGCAGACAATTCACCTTAGCCTCCACCTGCGCCCACTGGATCGATTTCATTCCGCCGGGCATCCACAAAGGCCATGCCATGAAAGCCCTCATGGACACCCTTGGCTTTTCCAGCGAGGAGGTCATGGCCTTCGGCGACAATTACAACGACCTGGAGCTTTTATCCTGTGCCCGGGAAAACTATGCCGTCACCACCGCAAAGCCGGAGGTGATCGCTGCCTGCCGCCACACCTGCGAATATGTGGAGGATGTGTTGGAGGCCTTTGTCGGCCTCTGATCCCCCACCGCCGATTCTATAGCTCCGCTCTATTCACACATTGTCTGTACCTCTGGCCCATTCCACGATGGGAGCAATATAGTTCCTGTCGGAAATATCATAGGACCGGCTGATCATCTGAGCCATGACATCCTCCTCCGGCGTCTTTGCTTTCTTTTTCTTTACCATGGCGGCAAACAGCTTCATCATGACCCGCGAAGAGGCGCCCATCCGCTCGTAGCGAAGGCCGCCAGGCAGATAAAAAGCACTCACGCCCTCCTCCGGCATGGCGATCTCCGTCAAAAACGCTTTAATCTGCGGGTTTTTCTCCGGGGATGCCCCCACAGCAAACAGAAGCTTCCGTTTCCCTTTCCACTCAGGCAGCATCCCTCGAAACCATTTTATGTTTCTGAGCTGCCCCGCATGGCACCAGCTCCCAAAAAGAATCTCATCGTACTTCGAAAAATCAACCGTATCTCGCTCTTCAAAGGAGACGCAGGGACAAGAAAGCTCCTCTGCCATCCATCGGGCATACTGTTCTGTAAATCCTGTCTGCGAATGATAAATGATCACCGGTCTCATTGTATTTCCTCCTGTCCGAGCGCCTCTTCCACTCTGGTGTTTTCTGTCATTGTTCCTGTTGGAACGCGATACAGCTTCACGAACTGCCGGATATGCTTCTGCAATCGCTCTCTCGCCTCATCCAGACCATCACAGGTGTGGATCAGCAAAAAAATCGGACCATAGAACTCCAAAGCCGCTGTTTCCGGATCCATTTCCAAAAACTCTCCCCGCTCCATCAGACGAGCGAACAGCTTCCTTTGAAATTCAATGGGATAATCTCGGTAGAGGCTCCGGTAAATGTCCTTCGCTTTCTCATTCTCATATTGGTTTACTGTAAGAAGTCTCCGAAACCGGATGTTCCAGGAATCCTCAAAAAAGTACCCAAAGGTGGAAAAGAGCAGCTTTTCCAACCGGGAAAGCTCTGCCTCTTCAAACACGGACAGATCATCCTCCTTTGCAAAAGGAAGACTGTTTGTGCGGAAATACAGTTCTGCCTTTTTGAAGCAGTACTCCACAATCGTATCAAAAATATCCTGTTTATTTTTAAAATGATAATACAGGGAACTCTCCCGAATCCCCACTGCTCCGGCGATCTCCCGGACAGATACGGCTCCATAGCCCTTCTCTGAAAACAGACTGAGAGCCGTCGCAACAATCCGCTCCCTGGTGGTCTGTGTCCCGTTCTCCTCCAACCTTTCTCTCATCTCCCCTCCGGCTTTTCTGCTGTATTCCCCCTTGTTCTTCTCAAACCAAGGTTTTGGGCATCGTGTCGAACAATCGTTAGATTCATTGTACCTATCAATCGTTAGATTGTCAAGTACAAAATTGAGTAGGGAAGAGCTTTTATTCCCTACTCGCCGCGCGGTGCTGTGTTCCAGTGGCACACGTTTAGCACCGACCGAAGCAGAGCGGAGCCCCCATGCGCCGCTTCTGCGGCGTACTTCCTCTGCATGGGGCTGCACATAAGAAAACACCGTACTGATCTCTCAATACGGTGTCACGTCGCTGGGCTACAAGGATTCGAACCTTGAAATGCTGGAGTCAGAGTCCAGTGCCTTACCATTTGGCGATAGCCCATCGCTGAGATCGGAAGAGCACACGTCTGAACTCCAGTCACGTAACCGAATCTCGTATG
>CAJUOF010000016.1 GCA_910587905.1 uncultured Lachnospiraceae bacterium | reverse complement strand
TGGTCGCCTCAAAACCCAGTCGTTTCAACTTTTTTACAATACTTTCCGGCGACTTGATCCTGGCTTTCACGTGCTCAATCGGGTTGTAGTCGTTGATATGATGAAACTCGTCGTTCAACACGTTGACTCTCGTCTGAACCTCCTGAAGAGCCGCATTATAAAGAAGCATCAATGTCTTCCACTGGTCCAGCTGGTCGTACTCTTCCGGTAAATTCGGCATATCCATAAACGCTTCCCCCAGATCGTCCGCCTTAGTCCAGCTTGATCCCCTTAAGCAGAGAGCCCAGGCTTGTAGAGGCCCTTCCCTCTTCCACGTAATCTCCGTGGCTCACATGTTCTTCCGGTTCACTTACGCCAAGGAGTGCTTTCATGCTCAGGCTGACACGGCCATCCTTCACCGCCGTGATCTTCACCGTGACCTTCTGGCCCTCGTCAAGAACTGCTGCCGGAGTCTTAATCCTCTTGTCGCTGATCTGAGACACATGGAGAAGTCCGGTCACACCGTTATCCAGCTTTACAAATGCCCCATAATCCTGGATGGTCTCCACCACGCCTTCCACGACAGCTCCCACCTCGCAGGCAGCAATCTTTTTCTTCCTCTCCTCCCGCCGCTTTGCAAAAGCCAAATCCCTGGCGGAAAGCACCAGTTTCTTCGCCTCACGGTCCACCGTGACCGCCTGCACGGAAATCTCTCTTCCCAGCCATTCCTCCAGATTCTCCACATAAGATACATCCAGCTTAGAAGCCGGAATAAAGCCGCGGATCCCGTCCACATGAGCGACGACACCGCCCTTTACAACTCCGTCCACCTTCACCTCGATGGCGCTCTTATCCTCCAGACATCTCTCCATCCGGTCCCAGGCCGCCATGTCGTTGGCCTCCTTTTTGGACAGCAGCACGTGCCCCTGGCCGTCGTCCGTCTTAATGACTGTGGCCGTAACCTCGTCACCTTTCTGGACCTCATCCTTCAACACGCAGTCCGGGTTGTTGCTGAAATGCTCTTTTTTGATAATCCCCTCCGCATAGGACTGCAAATCCACGGTGATCTGATCGTCATCGACTCCGATCACCGTTCCCGTCAGTACATCGCCGACCTCTGCCTTCTTAAAAGAAGCATCCAATTCCTGCTTGTAATCATCCATTGTTTCCACACGCTCTTCCATGGGTATCCCCTCCGTTTCCTGTAATTAGCTCTATCATAGCATTTTTTTTCGCCGATGGCAATCTCTTATCACGTTTCCCACATATTCACAAACGTTACAAATTCATTAAGAATTCTTAAGAATTTCCTTATTTATATCTTCACCCAAATCTGCTAAAATGATAAGTAATGTCAAATAAATTGGAGGGTAACTATGAAGAAAAAAATCATTGCAGCGGTGATCTGCGTGATCGTGATCGCCGCCATAGCCGGCGTGGCCATCTGGAAATTCTCTTCGTCAGACGATACTTCGGCGGGCGGTGAGGATACAATCCTTTACGCTGACTCCGTCGGACTTTTAACCGGCACCGGACTTGGCGCCCAAAATCGATTTTCCGGTGTGGTTGAAGCACAAAACACCCTGAAAATCCAACTGGAATTCGACCAGACCGTGAAGGACATTCTCGTGGAGAAGGGCCAGACCGTGGAGATCGGCACTCCCCTCTTTGAATATGACACCGAGGATATGAGCTTAAAGCTGGAGCAGGCCAATCTGGAGTTAGAAAAGATTTCCAACAGCATCGACACCATAGACGCACAGATCAACGAGCTTACCAAGGCCAAGAAAAAAGCGCCTGCAAGCGAACAGCTCTCCTATACGACGCAGATTCAGGAAGCCGAGATGAGCTCCAAGCAGGAAGAATATAACTATAAAGTGAAGCAGTTGGAGATTGAACGACTGAAAAAATCCATGGGTTCCTCCGTGGTGACCTCCACCATCGCAGGCATCGTCCAGGAGATCAACGAAAATCCCACTTATGACAATTATTCCGGAGAGATGCAGCCTTTTATGAGCATCCTCGGCGTGGGGAAATATCGAGTCAAAGGAACCATCAGTGAGCAGAACATGCAGAATCTCTCTCCCGGCATGGCCATCACGGTTCATTCCAGAGTGGATGAGACGATTACCTGGACCGGCATCGTGGACAGCATTGATACAGAAAAGCCCATTTCCGGCAATAACAGCGGTGTAATGATAGATGGAATGGACAGCAGCGCCCAGGCTTCCAAATATCCCTTCTATGTCACCTTGGATTCCAGCGACGGCCTGATGCTTGGACAGCATGTCTACCTGGAGCCGGACCTTGGTCTGGAAAAGAGGGACGGCATGTGGCTCATGTCCCCCTACATCGTCCAGGATGACGGCGACCCTTACGTGTGGATTGCCGGAGAGGGTGACAAGCTGGAGAAGCAGGCGGTGGCCCTTGGCGGCTATGACGAAGAGTCCGACACCTGGGAAATCACGGACGGTTTAAAAGCTTCCGATTATATTGTATGGCCCAGTGACGACTGTAAAAAAGGCGCTCCCGTCCAGAAAAATATCGGCGGTGTTTCCGGCGGTATGACGGGCGGGGACGTGGATATGATCCCGATGGACGGCGATGAGGGCATGATTCCCGAGGGTGAGGAAGAGATCATTTCCCCTGACGGCGGCGAGGCCGCACTGCCGGAAGGCGGCGAAGGAGACATCATGCCCCAGGACGGGGAGAGCCCCTTAAATGGTGAAGAGGTCCCAGGCGGTGTCACGGATGAAACTATGAACGGCGCAGGCGAGGCCCCCGCAGACGCGGCGCCGGAAATGGAGGATACACCATGATCCTTGAACTTGACCACATTTTTAAAGACTATCTGCAGGGAAAATTGACGGTTCCTGTCCTAAAGGACGTAACCCTCCACGTGGAGAAGGGCGAGTATGTAGCCATCATGGGACCTTCCGGCTCCGGAAAGACCACCCTCATGAACATCATCGGCTGTCTGGATGTTCCCACCTCCGGCACCTACAAGCTAAACGGAAACGATCTGCTCCATCACAAGGACAAGGAGATGTCCCGGGTGCGGAACCGCTCCATCGGCTTCGTGTTCCAGAGCTTCAACCTTCTGCCCAGGCAGAGCGCCCTGGACAATGTAGCGCTGCCCCTGCTCTACGCCGGCGTTTCCCGGAAGGAGCGGAAGGAGCGAGCCGCCTTGGCGCTCAAGAAGGTGGGGCTGGAGGATCGGATGAGCTTCAAGCCCACCCAGCTTTCCGGCGGTCAGAAACAGAGGGTCGCCATCGCCCGCGCCATCGTGGGCGAGCCGGACATCCTGCTGGCCGACGAGCCCACCGGCGCCCTGGATACGGCCTCCGGCCTCCAGGTCATGGAGCTTTTCAAACAACTAAACGAAGAAGGGATGACTGTGATCATGATTACCCACGATCCGGAGATCGCCGCCCACGCGGGACGCACCGTGCTGATCCGCGACGGCATTTTAAGCAATTCCAGAGGGGAGGCACTTTCATGAAATCCTCAAAAAAGAAATGGATCATCGCCCTGGTCTCGATCGTCCTCGTGATTGCCCTGGCCGCCGGCGGGATCTCTCTCGCAGTAAAAAACAGTGGGAAACCGGTAAAAGTAGCCCCTGTCAGCAACATGAACAACGGCGGTTATTGGGACAACGGCTCCGACCTTGCCCCCTACGGCAACGTGACCACCAATTTGAACCAGGAGATCGCCTACAACGAAAGCCTGGTCATCACCGAAATCTACGTGAAGGAAGGGGACACGGTCAAGGTGGGGGATCCCCTGATCGCCTACGACACCACCCTGGCCTCCCTGGAGTTGGAGATGAAGGAGATGGAAGTTGAGGGCATCGGCTTGAACATCCAGAACGTTCAGGCGGAGCTTGACCAGCTAAAGAAGACCAAACCCGTGGCTTCGGCTTCCCCCAACGCCCTGGCGGGAATGGGATTGGCCACAGCGATACCCGGAAGCCCCGATTCTTCCACAACCGCGCCTCCGGACTCCACAGCGCCGGCGGGTTCTGATGTCCCTCCCGCAGAGAGCTCCGGCGATCCGACAGACACGCAGGCCCCCTCTGAATCTCCGGATCCGGGAAATCCGGTTCCTCCGACAGAGCTTTCCGGAAAGGTCTATGCGGAAATCACGGAACTTTCTGAGCCTTACCGGGGAGACGGCTCCAAGGAGGATCCCTTCCGCTATTATGTCTATCCGGCGGACGGAAATCCGGTTACGGTTTCCCACGAATATCTGGCTCTCTGCTTCAAGAACCACGCATATTCCGTCTTTGACACCGTCAATGACCCGGCACATCCCACGGCCATCGTGAGCAGTTTCCAGGTGGACTGGGACTACATTGCAGGGATCGTGAACAGTTCAGGCGGCAGTGAGATCCCCGAGGAACTGCGTGGGGAAACCATTTATCATACAGTGGACGAAAATACCGTTCCTTACAATCTGGAAGAAATCGGAGGAATCCCCGCCGGAGACGGCAGTAAGGAAAATCCTTACCGGATCTTCTGTGCCCCGGACGTGACCGTGGAGCGCGGATTCCTGGAAGCGGCTCTGGAAAGCCAGCTCGCCTATCGGTTCGACGTGGTGGACGATACCTCTCGGCCCGGATTCATCCTCCGTTCCTGGAGCTTAAACGGCGCCGTCATTGAGGACCCCGACGATCCCGGCATGGACGACCCGGGCATGGACATCCCCGGCATCGACGTCCCCACCGGGCCCACCAAGGAGGAACTCGCCCAGCAGATCAAGGAAAAGGAAGAGACCCTCAAAAATCTGGAACTGAACAAACGGACGGCGGAGCTGGAGCTCAAACAATTAAAGCGGCAGGTGGACGACGGCGTCATCGAGAGCACCGTGGACGGCACCGTGAAATCCGTGCTGGACGAGGATACCGCCAAGCTGGAGGGTTCCCCCCTGATCCGGGTCACGGGAGAAGAAGGCTTCTACATCACCGGTTCCGTGGCGGAAACGGCTCTGGACAAAATTGAAAAAGGCATGGCCGTCAACGTGAATTCCTGGAATACGGGAATGTCCTATGAGGCGGAGATCACCAGCATCAGCAATTCTCCTTCCTCCAATAATTACTACGGCGGCAATCCCAACATGTCCTACTATCCCTTCACCGCCGTGATCCGGGGAGATGCGGAACTTTCCAACGGCGAAGGTGTGGATCTTTCCGTGGAGGGCTTAAATTCCTCCTCCTATGATCCGAATGCCATCTATCTCTCCCAGGCTTTTGTCCGGGAGGAGGGTGCCCGCTATTACGTCTACAAGAAGGGCGAGGATGACAGGCTGGAAAAACAGTACGTGGACGTGGGGAAGATCGTCTACGGCAGCCTGGAGATCACCTCCGGCCTGACCCAGGACGATGAGATCGCCTTCCCCTACGGCAGGGACGTGAAAGAGGGCGCAAAGACGGAACCGACTGACACGCTTTACAACTATGGACTTTAGGAGGTGGGCGCATGCTTGAGAATATAAGACTGTCCTTTCAGGGAATCTGGGCCCATAAGCTCCGTTCCATTTTAACCATGCTGGGCATCATCATCGGGATCGGCTCCATCATCGCCATCGTGTCCACCATCAAGGGCACCAACGAGCAGATCAAGCAGAATCTGGTGGGTGCCGGGAACAACGCAGTGAACATTCAGCTTTACCAGGGCGACTGGCCTCTTGACATGACCTGGCAGAATCCCCCGGACGGAGTTCCGGTCATCAGCGGGGACGTGCTGGAGGAGATCAAGAACCTCTCGGAGGTGGCCGACGCCTCCCTCTACTACACGAGAAACGAGTACGACGCCGTTTTCAATGGCAACAAGACCTTAAACGGCGGAAACATCCTGGGGATCGACGCCCACTACTGCAACGTCTACGGCTATCAGGTCACCGGCGGCCGGGGCTTCGTCGAGAAAGACTTCTCCGACAACAGAAAAGTGGCGCTCCTCGACAAGATCGCCGCATCCAACCTGTTCCAGGGGGAGGACCCCATCGGCAAGACCATCGAGATCAAGGGCGAGCCCTTCACAGTCATCGGCACCATCGCCCAGAAAGCGGGCTTCGAGCCGGTCATCAACTCCCTGGAGGATTATGAGCGCTACGCCGCCAACAATTCCAGCGGCATGATCTGCATTCCGGACAGCGTCTGGCCCATCCTGTACCGCTTCGACGAGCCGCAGAACCTGGTGGTCCGCGCCGTCACCACCGACGACATGACCGCCGCCGGAGAAAAATCCGCGGACATCCTCAACAGCTATCTGATGGTCTCCGACGAGACCATCAAGTACAAGGGCGAGGACCTTCTGGAACAGGCCGCCAAGCTCCAGGAACTCTCCTCCTCCACCAACCAGCAGCTCATTTGGATCGCCAGCATCTCCCTGTTGGTGGGCGGCATCGGCGTCATGAACATCATGCTGGTGTCCGTCACGGAGCGCACCCGGGAGATCGGCCTGAAAAAAGCCCTCGGTGCCAGAAAGACCCGCATCCTGGGACAATTCCTGACCGAGGCGGCGGTGCTGACCGGCATGGGCGGCATCCTGGGCATCGGGGGCGGTATCGGCCTGGCCTATGCGATCTCCCGGATCTCCCAGGCGCCGGTGGCCATCAGCGTCCCGGCCATCATCATCGCCGTGGTGTTCTCCACCCTGATCGGGATCATCTTCGGGATCATCCCCTCGGTGAAGGCAGCCAACCTAAATCCGATTGACGCACTACGACACGAATAAGGTTACCAAAAATTCGAGGAGGGGCTTTCCCCTCCTCGCTTTCTATAACGCCCGAAGCTTTGCACTTCGGAAGTGCCATGCTTATCCGATATCAGGTATAAAAATACATGTCTTGACAATCCAGTCACATCAAAGAGCATTGAATAGAGCCCAGGTCAGAGTAATTTTTTTCGTCCCGCAGCCAGATATCAAACCGTCAAACAGTGCAAACAGTAATATCATAAAAACAACAATCACTTTTCTCTTCATGTTCTCCCCGGAATCTCCTAATACTCCATCACCGTCCAGTTATTTTTCCCGGCAAGATAATCCTCTTTCTCCTGAAACGCCATACGAAACTGCGCTCCCATATCTTTATATGACACTCCGACGCCCCGGCCGTCTTTTACTGCGATCACCTCCCGGTAAGAAGAATCATCTTCGTCCCGGACCAGTCTGCAGGTACCGTCGTCCAGGTATTGATAGACTTTGTAGCGGCCTCCGTCCTCGTACACCGTCGCCGTCTTCATTTCCAAACTCCAGAAAAGTATCGCCGCCTCCCCGAGCTCCGGCGCAGTCTCACGCCATTCCCCGGTATCCAAACCCAGTTCTACCACTCTGCGGTCTCCGTTTTCCAGAATGGCACATGCCGCCAGATCCCCGTCCATGCTTATGCGGCTGTTCACGTTCCTCTCGCCAAGCGGCCTGGTAATCTCCCCCGTCTCCAAATTCAGGCTTTCCAGAATCCCATGTCCATCCTCCCTTGAGACAATCCTATAAATCAACTGATTCCCATACCTTCCGTAAACCTCATACATTTCCTCTTCTGTCTCCGGAAGCAGAGCCATGGACTACTACACGAAGCTTTCCCTGTACCGGGAAGCCGGCGTCCGGGAATACTGGATCGTTGACCCGATGAAGCAGACCGTCCTCGTGTACAACATGGAACAGGCTGCAGCCCCCGCCATTTACTCCTTTTCCGACGTCGTCAAAGTCGACATTTATGACCGTCTGGAAATCGACTTTTCAAAGTGTCAGTTCTGACGGTCTCCCACGTTTCCCAGGCGCCGTCGGCCCGGCAAAGCGTTGGTCAATCGGCAAGCAGCCAGTC
Organism: uncultured Lachnospiraceae bacterium; assembly: GCA_910587905.1. Lineage (GTDB taxonomy): Bacteria > Bacillota > Clostridia > Lachnospirales > Lachnospiraceae > Lientehia. The sequence continues at coordinate 4,960 of CAJUOF010000016.1, read as the reverse complement.
AATGAGGTTCAGCGACTTGATGCCGTCATAGGAGGAATCGAGGCCGGGTTCCAGCGACAGCACGCTCTTCTCGTAGTTGTCCCGGATTTTCCGAAGGGGGGAAAGCACCCTTTGGCGGACATCCTCACTCCGCATGGATTCCGTGACCTGGATATACTGTTTATCATCCGCAGTCGTGGCGATAAAATCTACTTCCTGGTTGTCGATCTTTCCAATGGCCACATCATACCCCCTGCGGAGCAATTCGAAGTAGACCACATTTTCAATGGCATGGCCGCTGTCACGGTTGCGGAAACCCAGCAGATAATTCCGAAGCCCGATGTCCACGATATAATACTTGCCGAGGGTGCGCAGGTACTCCCTTCCCTTGATGTCAAAACGTTTGATCTCATAGAAGAAGCAGCTCTCCAGCAGTGCACCGATATATGCCTGAACCGTGTGAGTGCTGGGCGTCCCCTTTCGCTTCCCCCCCTCCAGAAGCCCCTCGTTCATCAGCGTATTGCCGATCGAAGAAACGGAAACGCTGCTGCCGATATTGTCTGCCAGGAACAGAACAATCTTGCGCAGAAGCGCAGAGTCGGTAATCTGTCTCTGTCCTCGCCGTCTTTCACGCTCCAGGATGTCCCGCACCACTACCGTGGAGTAAATGCCGTCCAGGAGAGCCAGGGCTTTTTCCTGATCCAGCCCCAGATCCGCAATTCCCGGCATCCCTCCAAAACGCATGTAGGCTTCAAACACCTCCCGCATGTCATAGCGCTCTCCATTCTGATCAAATGCCTGCCGGCGCATTCCGCCCAGGACACTGCCGGTTTCCCGCAGGTGAAAGCCGTGGAAATCAAGAAATTCCCGAAACGATAACGGCAGCATTTTGATCTCCACGCAACGGTCCGAAAGGTAGGTGGAATACTCGGAGGACAGCAGGAAGGCATTGGACCCGGTGATATAAATGTCGCAGTCAAAGTCCACACGGAAGGAATTGACCGCATCCTCCCACGCACGAATCCTCTGCAGCTCGTCAAAAAAAAGGTACGTCCGCTTGCCCGGGACGATCCATTCCTTTACATAATGATATATCTCATCCGAGGTCATATTCCGAAAATCGTGGGACTCAAAGTTCATCTCCACGATCTGCTCCGGTTTGATGCCCGTTTCCTGCAAATGCCGGACCATCAGCTTTAACAGGCTGGATTTTCCGCAGCGGCGGATACCGGTAATAACCTTTACCGGTTGTGTGTCCCGAAAGCCGATCAGCTTTCTCAAGTATTGATCCCGTTTCTTAAGTTCATGTGATCCGATCATGGCGCATTCCTCCCGTCGCCCTTATCATAGCATAAACTTTCGAAATAATCAATTTTATGCTATAAAAAGCATAAATTGTCATTTTTCGACAAAAAATACACAGGCAGGGGAAAAGAATCCTCCCCTGCCCGCTTACAACCAAAACCGATTTCCTACCCTTCCGGATACAGCTCCCGGAACCGGTCGAAGGTATTCTTCGCCAGCTTCCCGAGGGCCGTGCTGTCGGACATGGGCACCACCAGGCCATAGCCCCTGTCATAAAGCTTTCTGGCCGCCTCCATGTCCGCCGCCACCGTCCCCAGGAACTTGTCGCTGGCGAATACCACCTCCTCCACATGGTGGATCGCCTCCTGCACCTCGGGGGCGCCGGGATCGGCGAAGTGTCCCATGGAACAGCTCAGATCCATGGGCCCGATGAAGATGCCGTCCAGCCCCTCCACCGTCACCAGCTCCTCGATGTTCCTCACCGCCTCCGGAGTCTCCACCTGGGTCATGACCAAAATCTGGTCGTTGGCATTCGCCAGATACCGCTTCCCGTCCATCCCGTAGCCGGAACCCCTGGGGCTTCCCGCCACGCCCCGGATGCCGAGAGTCGGATACTTGCAGGCTTTCACCGCCCGCTCCGCCTCCTCCCTGGTGCTCACGTAGGGCACCAGGATCCCCATGACGCCCGTGTCCAGGATCTGCTTGATCATCACAAAGTCATTCCAGAGCGCCCTCGCAAGGGGCACCACGTCATATTTTGCCATGGCCTGGAGCTCGCTCGTCAGCGTCGGGATGTCGTAGGGCCCGTGCTCACAGTCCACCATCAGCCAGTCCGGCCCCGCCTTCGCCAAGATCTCCGCAGAAATCGGGCTTCCAAGCTGCAGCCAGGAGCCGACGGTCCGCTTCCCCTCCTTTAACATCCATTTTACTTTGTTAAATAAAACCTCGTCCTTCTTTAACATTCTGACCACCTCTCACCTTTTATTTGTACTCATAGGCAATTGCGAAACTCGAAATTGCAAAGCGGATTCTGTTTTTGCGTTTCGCAACTGCCTAAATCTCGCTCCCGCAAAGCTTCTCATAGTACTTCACAATGGCGCTGTGGTCGTCGGAGCCGCAGCCGTCGAAATGAAGCCGTTCCAGCATTTCCTGCACCTGCGTGGTCAGAAACAGCGGGGCGCCCACGCCGTGGCCCGTCTCGATGGCGTTGTTCAAGTCCTTGATATGTAAGTCAATGCGGAAGCCGGGAGAGAAATCCCTTCCGAGGATCTTGGGAACCTTGGCTTCCATGACCGTGGAACCCGCCAGGCCGCCCCGGATGGCGTCAAAGACCTTCTCCGGGTCCACCCCCGCCTTGGAGGCCAGCATGAAAGCTTCCGACACGGCCGCAATGTTCACGGCCACGATGATCTGGTTGGCCAGCTTCGTCATGTTTCCGGCCCCGCTGTCCCCGCAGTACACGGCGCTCCCGCCCATGACCATCAGCACGTCATACACCTCGTCAAAAGTCTCCCTGTCACCGCCCACCATGATGGAGAGCGTCCCGTCGATGGCCTTCGGCTCCCCGCCGGACACGGGGGCGTCGATCATGCGGACCCCCTTCTCCCGGCAGGCCTTGTAAACCTCCTGGGAAGCCAGGGGGGCGATGGAGCTCATGTCAATGAGGATGTCCCCCGCCTTCGCCCCCTCCAGCACGCCGTCCTTCCCGAGGACCGCCGCCTTCACGTGGGGCGAGTTGGGAACCATGGTGATCACCAGGCGGCACTTCTCCGCCACCTCCCTGGAAGAAGCGGCGCCCCTGGCCCCCGCCTTCACGACCTCGCCCATCTTTTCCTCAGACCTGTCGTACACCACCAGCTCATGTCCCGCCCCCAGCAGGTTTTTCGCCATGGGAGTCCCCATGATTCCCAATCCAATAAATCCAATCTTCATTTCATTCTCCTTTTCTCAATCAAATATGTTCCTATAGGATGCTTCCCGCACCCGAAACCCATGGGTAACTGCGGGGCTCAAAACTTTATTGAATATTCTGGCAATATTTCCGAGAAAAGCCCTCTGCACCGTGGAAGCAAGACCAGAGAAGGCAGGAGGGACGAATCCCGAGTGACTTCTACGGTTCTGGGCTTGCCGGAACGCTTGGCGCAGCAGACTTTGGACGGACATATTGCCAGAATATTCCCTCAGCTTTGGGTCCCGCAATTACCTGTCCCATCACCTTACATCCCAAGATACGCCTTGCGCACGTTGTCGTCGTCCATAAGCTCCTCCGACCTTCCGTCAAAGGTGGTCTTTCCGTCCTGGATGATAAAGGCCCGGTCGGAAAGCAGCAGCGTCTCCTTCACGTTCTGCTCCACGATCAGCACGGAGATCCCCTTCCGGTTGATCTCCTTCACGAAGGCGAACACCTCTTTCACCAGCTTCGGCGCCAGCCCCAGGGAAGGCTCGTCCAGAATCAGGAGCCTGGGCTTCGACATCAGCCCCCTGGCGATGGCGACCATCTGCTGTTCGCCGCCGGAGAGGGTGTTCGCCTTCTGGTGCATCCGCTCCTTCACCCTGGGAAACAGGGTGTAGACCATGTCCAGGGAATCCTGGATCTCCGCCCTGTCCTTCCTGGTGAACGCCCCCATGGTCAGGTTTTCGTGCACCGTCAGCTTGCCGAAGAGGAGCCGCCCCTCCGGCACCAGGGAGAGTCCCTTTCTCACCACCTCGTGGGCCGGCACCCCGGAAATGTCCTCGCCGGAAAACACCACGCTCCCCTCCCAGGGTCTCATAAGTCCCGCCACCGTCCGGAGGGTGGTCGACTTCCCCGCCCCGTTGGAGCCCAAAATCGCCACGATCTCCCTCTCCTTCACGTCAAAACTGACCCCTCCAAGCACTGCCAGGGAGCTGTTGTAGCCGGTCACTATGTTCGATACTTTCAGCATAATCAATCCCCCAAATAGGCCGCAATGACCCTCTCGTCCCGCGTGATCTCCTCCGGCGTCCCCTCAGCGATCCTCATGCCGTTCTGCAGCACCAGCACCTGGTCACAGACACTCATGACCACCCGCATCACATGCTCGATCATGAGGACCGTGATCCCGTCCCCGTTGATCTTTTTGATCAGGGCGATGGCGTCGTCCCGCTCCTGGCCGTTTAAGCCCGCCATGGACTCGTCAAGAAGAATCAACTCCGGCTTCGTGCTTAAGGCCCTCGCAATCTCCAGCCTCTTTTTCTGGATTACGCTCAAGGACTCCGCCATCAAATCCCGCTGCCCCTCCATGCCCACGTAGGCCAAAATCTCCGCCGCAAACTCCTTCGCCGTCTCCGTCTTCGGCGTGTGGACCATGGCGCCCACGGTCACGTTCTCCAGCACCGTCATCTTGTCCAGGGCCAGCGGAATCTGGAACGTCCTGCCGATGTGGCGCTTGCAGATCTCATAGGCCGGCTTCCTCGTAATGTCCTCGCCCTTAAACAAAATCTGCCCCGACGTGGGATGGAAAGTCCCGCTGATCATGTTGAACATGGTTGTCTTTCCGGCGCCGTTGGGCCCGACAATGCCGTACACCTGTCCCCGCTCCACGGAAAAAGACACGTCACTGTTGGCCACCAGGCCGCCAAAATGCTTTGTCACGTTCTTCACCTCAAGAATCCCCATCAGGCGGCCTCCTTTCTGAATCTCCTGCCAATCCGCTCC
>CAJUOF010000015.1 GCA_910587905.1 uncultured Lachnospiraceae bacterium | reverse complement strand
GCCGGGGCCTTCCCGCCGGCGCCCTACAAAGTGACGGCCAGGGCTTCGGACGGGAGGGGAGTCTATTCGTTCTGCATGTGTCCGGGCGGTTACGTGGTCAATGCTTCCTCGGAGAGGGGGCGGCTCGCCGTCAACGGCATGAGCAACCGGGCCCGGGATGGACGGAACGCCAACAGCGCCGTCATCGTCACGGTCTCCCCGGAGGATTTTGTCCGGTTCTCCGGACGGCCGGGAGACCCGACGGGAGTCGGTATGTCCATGGGAGCCGGTCTCTGGCCGGCCGGCGGGATCCATCCCCTCGCCGGCGTGGAGTTTCAGCGGAGGTTGGAAGAGCGGGCCTTTGCCCTGGGGAATGGAGCCGTCCCCATGCAGCTTTACGGGGATTTTAAGGCGGGACGGGGAAGCACGGGGCCGGGGGAGGTCCTTCCCGACACCATGGGGACGAACTGCTATACGGATCTTCGTGGTATTTTGCCGGATTTTGTGAACCGGGCCGTCGTGGAGGGTGTGGATTCCTGGGGACAAAGGATCGCAGACTTTGACCGGTATGACGCCGTACTTTCCGGTGTGGAGAGCCGTACTTCCTCGCCGGTCCGGATGGAGCGGGACGAGCAGCTTATGAGCAATGTCTTTGGTGTCTATCCCTGCGGGGAAGGGGCCGGGTATGCCGGGGGGATCACCTCGGCGGCCATGGACGGAATCCGGGCGGCGGAGGCGATCGTGAAGAGCATCAAATATGAATCCGGAGGATGAAAGGAAACGATGGAGACAAGTCAGATTATTGCGGAAAATATAAAACGGATTCGGACGGAGCAGGGCCTTAGTCTGGGACAGCTTGCGGAGCTTTCCGGAGTGAGCAAGGTGATCCTGTCGCAGATTGAAAAAGGGAATTCCAACCCGACGGTAAATACCATGTGGAAGATTGCCAACGGCCTCCAGGTGCCGGGAACACAGCTTTTTGAGGCGGTGGAACCGGAAGAGAAAATCATCCGTTTTGGAGATGTGCAATCGAGAATGAAAAAGGATGCCAGCTATAAGAGCTATACCTACTACCATGCGACGAATTCCAGGCCCTTTGACTGGTTTTTGGTGGAGGTGGAGGCGAGGAGCTGGTATGAGTCCATCGGGCACAACGACGGTTCCATCGAATATATTTATGTGATATCGGGGATTTTGGAGATTGTCGTGGGAGAAGAGCGCCACAAGCTGCATCCAGGTGACAGCATGTATTTTGAAGGCGTCCGGAGTCACGTATATGTCAATTTGTCGGAAGAGCTTTTGAAATTGATTTCTGTGGTTTATTATACTTATAAATAGTCCGCCATGGGGCCGGGAAGAGGAGACAGATCTGAAAGGGAAACCTTCGGGTCTGTTTTTTTATGCTTACGCTCCCCTACTCGATTGCCTTTCATCTATGGCTTGTTGTGATTGTTAAATATAATTAACATAGGTGTAAAATATAATTGACAAATTCGAAATCGTAAAATATAATTAACATATGCGAACAAAAATATTGGAAATTTCTTGGATTTTTCAGTGCTGTTCGTTAAAAATATATTGCAGTTGGGAGGGGTAACATGAATTATCTGGAGATTGCAAAGGGTGTGGAGCCATGGATCCTCACCTGGTATCACGATCTGCACCAATGTCCGGAGGTGGGGAGAAGCCTGCCGCAGACAAGAGCCTACGTCTGCAAATGCCTGGAGGAGATGGGGATTCCCCATGAAACCTTCGAGGACCATTCCGGCATCGTGGCCGTGGTCGGGAAGGGGACGGAGAAAACCGTGGCCGTTCGAGCGGACATGGACGGGCTTCCGGTGAAGGAGGAGACAGGCTGCGCCTATGCCTCAAAGAACGGAAACATGCATGCCTGCGGCCATGACGCCCACACGGCCATCGTCCTTGGTCTGGCAAAGCTTTTGAAGGAGAGGGAGGCAGAATTAAAGGGGACGGTGAAGCTTCTGTTTCAGGCGGATGAGGAAAGTCTCTCCGGGGCCCATGCCATGATTCAGGACGGCGCTCTGAAAAATCCCAGACCGGACAGAATCTACGCCTTACATACCGGGCGGCTGACATCAAGGACGATTCCGGACGGAAATATCATTATTCCGAGGAAAAGCGCCTTTGCCTCCAGCGACGTATTCAAGATCACGGTGAGGGGAAAGGCCGGCCATGCGGCGACGCCCCATCTGGCGGTGGACGCCGTCGTGATTGCGGCGAAGGTGGTGGAGGGCGTCCAAGCCATTCTAAGCCGAGAGCTTCGTCCGGGCGACCCGGCGGTCATTACCTTCACGGACATCCATTCCGATACGCCGGAGGGCTCCTATAACATCGTGGTGGACAAGGTGGAGCTGATCGGCGGATACCGGGCCGTGAACCCGAAAACCAGGGAACGGATTAGAAGACGGATGGAAGAGATCGCTTCGGGAGTTGCCGCCGCCATGGGAGGGGAAGCAGCCATGGAAGTGCTCTGGGGCTACAGCGCCGTGGAAAACGATCCGGAGCTTTCCAAAGAACTGATGAAATCGGCGGAAAAGATTCTTCCCGCAGAAAAGCTGCACTGGCTGGAGGAGGACAATCTGGGCGGGGAGGATGCGGGCGCTTATTTTGAGACCATACCGGGGGTGTACTTTTTCCTGCAAAGCTGCATTCCGGCGGAGGATGGGATCATTTATCCGCACCATTCCTCCAAATTTCGGCTCAATGAAAAGGTATTCCATTACGGAACGGCAGTATTGATGCAGGCCATCGCCGATTATTTCGGTTAGATGGGGAAGAGAAAGGGGAAGAGTGTTATGGCAAAAAAAGAAAAAGAACTCCGTGTGAAAAGGCCGCTTTTAGACCGGATTATGGACGGTGTGGAACGGGTGGGAAACAAGCTTCCGGATCCGATCACCATGTTTCTGGCGCTGGCCGTCATCGTAGTCATTGTTTCCGCCATCTGCAGTGCGGCAGGCGTATCGGCCATCAATCCGGCGGACGGCGAGAAGGTGGAGGTGTTCAATTTATTTTCCGTCGCCGGAATTCAGTATCTGTGGAACAACGTGATCACGAATTTTTCCGGCTTTGCGCCCCTGGGAATGGTGCTGGTAGCCATCCTCGGCTCCTCGGTGGCGGAAAAGAGCGGCTTCCTCAGTGCCGTCATGGAGCGGCTCCTCGGAAAGTCCAAGGGCTGGGTCGTGACCGCCGTGGTGCTGTTCGTGGGTTACAACATGAATATCGCCGGCGACTCCGGCTTCATCATCTTCCCGCCGCTGGTGGCCATCCTGTTCATGTCCATCGGAAGAAGTCCCATTCTCGGCCTTTTCGTGGCCTATGCGTCTGTGGCCGGCGGCCTGGCGGCAAGCTGCCTTCTGACCATTTCGGATGCCCTGGCCTACAGCTTCACGGAGCCCGCGGCGCAGATGGTGGATCCGTCCTATGCCGGTTCCGTGGCCATCAACTGGTATTTCCTGGCCGCCTCCGCCGTGATCATGACAGTCGTGGGAACGATTCTGGTGGAGAAGCTCTTAGTCCACCGGTTCCCTGTGACGGAAAAACAGTTGGAGGAGTATGGGGCCAATGACAGGCAGATCGGGTTGAGCGACGTGCAGAAGAAGGGACTTGGCAATGCGGGCATCGCCCTGCTCCTCTACGGTGCGGTCATTGTCCTGATGTGCATTCCCTTCGGCGGGAAGCCCGGCATGCTGGCCAATGAGGCGGGCTCCCCCACGGCCAGCGACGCTCCCCTCACCAGAGGGCTCGTCTTCACCGTGGCACTGGCCCTGATGGTTCCGGGAATCGCTTACGGCGTGACGACGGGGAGATACAAAAAAGACCGGGACGTGTGGGCCGACGTGAGCCAGGGCTATTCGGAGATGGGTAACTACATATTTATGTGCTTCTGCATTTCCATCTTTACCAGCTTCTTTTCCGTATCCAAGCTGGGTTCCATCATCGCCATCAAGGGGGCGGCGGGACTGGAGAGCATCGGCTTCACCGGGATCCCCCTGCTGATTGCCCTGATCCTGCTTTCCTGCGTCGTCAATATGTTTATCGGTTCCGCCTCGGCGAAATGGGCCATTCTGGCGCCGATCTTTGTTCCCATGACAATGATGATGGGAATCAATCCGGCCATGACCCAGGTGGTCTACCGGATCGGAGACTCCATCACCAATCCCTTAAGCCCCTTATTCACCTACATGCCGATCATCCTGGGCTTTGTCCACAAATACCAGAAGGAGGCGGGCTTTGGGACCATCGTGGCCAACATGCTGCCCTTCTCCGTGGCCTACACGCTGGCATGGATTGTCCAGGTGATCCTATGGGCGGTATTGGAGATTCCCCTTGGACCCGGCGCCGGTGTTTATTTATAAAAAATTCCTGCCAATAAAAATATGACGAAGGAAAGGAGAAAACTCATGTCTGAAATTTTAGTGGAGATTACCAGGGGGCCGATTGTAGAATCTGTTCAGAGAGGCCATGTCGCCGTGTGCAGTGCAAAGGGAGAGCTGATTGCCTGGGCGGGTGATCCGGATACGGTCACCTACATGCGCTCTGCGGCAAAGCCGATCCAGGCTTTAAATATTTTTCTGTCCGGCGCACAGGAACGGTATCAGTTTGACCAGAAGGAGCTTTCCATCGCCTGCGCTTCCCATTACGGCGAAGAGTTTCATCAAAAAACCATCCTCGGCATGCTAGAAAAGCTGGGGCTTGACTTAAGCGACCTGCTCTGCGGACATACGTATTCCATCAGCGAGGAGGTAAAAAACAAACAGCTCCGGGAGCATTTCAAGCTGGACAATTACAACTCGGACTGCTCCGGAAAGCATTGCGGATTTCTGGCCGCATGTCTGGTCAAGGAGTATTCCATAGAGGGGTATAATTCTCCGGACCATCCCCTGCAGAAGGATATCTTGCAGGTGATGTCCGAGGTCTGCGAGGTTCCCGCAGAGGAAATTCCCATCGGCGTGGACGGCTGCAGCGTCCCCGTCCATGCGCTTCCCGTAAAAAATATGGCCATCGGATTTGCCAGAGAGGCCAATCCGGAATACCTTCCGGAAAAATACAGGGAGGGGGCCGGAAAGCTTTATGACGCCATGAACGCCCATCCGGAGATGGTGGCCGGGACCCACGGCTTTTGCACGGAGCTGATGGAAAAAACCCATGGGAAGCTGTTTGGTAAGCTGGGAGCGGAAGGGGTTTACTGCGTCGGCATCCGGGATAAAAATCTGGGGATCGCCGTGAAGATGGAGGACGGTATGTTCCGTGGAATGTATCCGACGGTCATAAGCGTTCTCGACCAGCTTGGGCTTCTCACCGGGGAGGAAAAGGAATCCCTGAAAGAGTGGGCAAGGCCCAGGGTCCGCAATGTGCCGGGAACTGTGGTGGGCGAGATCCGCCCGGTGTTTAAGCTTCATTATGTAAAAAAATAATAAACGAGGAAAAAAAGCCGCAGGAGCCCTCCGGTTCTTTGCGGTTTTTTTATTTGTGGCATCGACAATAAAGCAAAAATGGTTTATAATGCTATCATCAGAATAGTTTAGTCAAACGGAGACCTGTTACATGGACAGAAAAACGAGGCTTCTCGGGAAAAGGCGGGTGGTGGTGAAGATCGGCTCCTCCTCCCTGACCCACAAATATACGGGATTTTTGAATCTGAACAAGGTAGAACGGCTGGCGAGGGTCCTCTGCGACCTGAGGAACCAGGGCATGGAGGTGGTGCTGGTGAGCTCCGGCGCCGGCGCCGTGGGGCGGAAGACCATGGGCTACATGGAGCGGCCGGACGCCCTGCCGGTGAAGCAGGCCCTGGCGGCGGTGGGGCAGGCGAAACTGATGATGACCTACCAGAAGCTTTTTTCGGAGTACAACCAGGTGGTGGCCCAGATTTTGATAGATCGGAAGAGCGTCGTG
>CAJUOF010000014.1 GCA_910587905.1 uncultured Lachnospiraceae bacterium | reverse complement strand
TGCTGCTGGTCGGTCTCTTCCGCGCCGGCGTCGCCCGCACCGTATCCTTTGAGCAGTTCCCGGTTCTTCATGATTTCATGTCTGGTTTTATCGTTCATGGCGAGGTTCTCCTGTTTTTTATTTTATTTTCATGGTATCATCTTAATACGGGAATGTAAAGCGGATGTATGTCTCTGGGGAATATGAAAAGTACGCATTTCGGGAGAAAGTGCCGCAGGCTCTCAGGAAGAATGGCGTGATCCGTCCCTCATTTAAATATGGGGAGTTTGAAGGCGTTCGCAGGGCCGGGAACTTTACCGGAAGGGGAACACGGAAGAGGAATTTTACTATGTCCTACAATGAACTGATCAAAAATTTTGAAAGGATCCGTGATTACATGCGGGACTTCTACGTGTATGGGTTCCGGACCAGAAAGGAGTTCCGGCGAAAGAGCGCCAGAAGCTATGACGACGAACGGCGCCGCATCGAGAGCTGGCTGTCGGACTATATGTCTTTCCGGAATGACGGCAGCGGAAAGAGCATTTTCCTTTCCGTGGACGGCCGGACCGTGCCCCACAATCCCTTATACAAGGCGTTCAGGGCGAAAAGCTTCACGGATCTGGATATCACGCTGCACTTTTACATTCTGGATATCCTGGCGGAGGGGGAGCGGCTTTCTTTCCGGGAGATCACGGAGAAGATTTTTCGGGAATATCTCTCGGAGACGGAATCGGACCTGGCACCGGATGAGTCGACGATCCGCAATAAATTAAAGGAGTACGCGGGCTGCGGGCTGTTAAGATCGGAGCGGAGGGGCCGGGAGATGTTTTATTTCCGCTCGGACGGCGGATTGGGCCGCAGCGGCGGGGCCGGTTCGTGCTGTGGCAGTAAGAGGGATTCGTGCTGTGGCAGCAAGGCTGGCTCGGGTTTTAGCCATGAGAGCAATTCATACTGTGGCAGTGGGGCGCTTGGGCTGCAGTCCGGCCCGCAGGCGAACACGGAGGCATGGGAGAAATCCTGGGAGGAGGCCGCCGCCTTTTATTCGGAAGCAGCGCCCCTGGGTGTCATCGGGTCGTATCTTCTGGACCGGTATGAGAATCCGCCGGCGTATTTCAGCTTTAAGCACCATTACCTGTTGAATGCCTTTGACTCGGAGATCCTGGGGGCCATTGTGGAGTGCCGCAGGCAGAAGTGTAAGATGGAGATCACGGTGCTCACAAAGGGACAGGAGGGCCTTCGGACGGACCTGGTGTTTCCCCTGAAGGTGTATGTCGGCACCCAGAACGGCCGCCTCCATCTGATGGCTTATTATTACCGTGCCGGGCGGCCGTGGATGTACCGGCTGGATCATATTAAGCAGGTGCGGAGGATGGAGCGGGAGGAAAAGGGGGAGCTCTACGATTCTTACGGGGAGCGGTTCTGGGCGGCCCTCTGGGGGACGTCCTCGGGAAGCGGCCGGACCAGGGAGCTGGAACATGTGGAGATGACGGTCCATATGGACGAGGGGGAGGAGTTCGTCCGTTGGCGCCTGGAGCGGGAAAAGCGGTGCGGAAGGGTGGAAATTCTGGACAAACATACCTGTAAGTATGTGGCGGACGTCTATGACGCACAGGAACTGGTTCCCTGGCTGCGCACTTTTATCGGGCGCATTGAAAAGTTTTCCTGTTCCAACGACCGGGTCCGGAGGGGATTTTACCGGGATCTTGAGGAGATGGCCGCAATGTACGGAGGAGAGGGCGAGTGTGGAGGGGACGGCGATGATTTTTCATGAGATATACGGCAGCTATTATCGGACGGTGGCGGAGGTTTTGCGGGAAGCGGTGCAGGATAGGCTGACGCAGGAACGATTGTGGGATATCGTCCGGGAGAAGGGATTCAGGGAGAGTGCCGTGACCATACCGGAGGCGTTGACGAGGGGGAAATGGCCCCTTTTGCGGAAGGATCTGTCCACGCCCATCAAACACGAACCGACGACGCCCCTCTCGGACATCCAGAAAATGTGGATGAAGGCGTTGCTGCAGGACCCGAGGATCCGGCTGTTTTCCCCCTCTGCGGAGGGACTGGAGGAGGTGCCGCCTTTGTTTGAAGCGGATTTTTTCGTCTACTATGACCGGTGTTCGGACGGCGATCCCTTCGGGGATCCGGAGTACGGGGAGCATTTCAGGCTGCTCCTTCTGGCCCTCAGGGAAAAGCGGAGGGTGCGGGTCCGCTACGACGGAAAAAGAGGCGGGCTGCGAAAGACGCTGACGCCGGAAAAGATGGAATATTCTTCAAAAGACGATAAATTCCGTTTTACGGGGTATTCGGAGGGCGGAACCTTTTATACGGTCAATGTGGCCAGGGTGAAAAGGGTCGAACTGATGGAGCGTGCGGGGCCGGAGGCCGTGGCTCCGGCCTGGAGATGCGGGCAGGTGACCCTGGAGCTTTGGGATGACAGGAATGCCCTGGAGCGGGCGATGCTGCACTTTTCCGACCTGGAGAAGGAGACGGTCCGCCTGGACGAGGAGCGTTACCGGATCACGCTTACCTACCGGCAGGAGGATGAGACGGAGATTTTGATCCGGATTTTGTCCTTCGGTCCCATGTTAAAGGTGACGGGCCCGGAGCATTTCGTGGGGCTGATAAGAGAACGATTGCGAAGGCAGAAAAGCTGTGGGCGCTGAAAATGCGGCGTTCGCAGCTTTTTTTCCATGATGTTTCCAAGAGGACTTGGTACAATGGAAGCATACAGGTAATTGCCGGATGGAATTTTGGAAGGAGGGACGATATGTTTGAGATCAGGGGAGAAGTGGGCAGGGCCGTGTGCTATGCGAGGGTGGTCGAGGAGGAAGCCGTCGAGCAGATCCGCAGGATGTGCGATTATCCGGTGGCGGAGGGCTCCCGGATCCGTATTATGCCGGATGTCCACGCCGGGAATGGCTGCACCATCGGCACCACCATGACGATCACCGACAAGGTGGTTCCCAACGTGGTCGGCGTGGATATTGGCTGCGGGATGTACACGGTGGATCTGGGAAAAGCGGAGATCGATTTCGGGAAGGTGGACGAGGCGGCGCATTTCGTTCCGTCGGGGAGAAATGTATGGGAGGGGCGGACGGAGCGGTTCGACCTGACCGCATTAAGATGCTACCGCAGCCTGAAAAACACCAGGTGGCTGGAGAGAAGTCTCGGGACCCTGGGCGGCGGCAACCATTTTATCGAGATCGATGGGGCGAGGGACGGGACCAACTATCTGGTGATCCACTCCGGGAGCCGGAATCTGGGGAAACAGGTGGCGGAGCTTTACCAGAGCCTGGCGGTGGACCTGAACCGGGGCATCGGGGCCTACCTGGAGGCTCGGGAAGAGCTGATTCGCACCTACAAGGCGCAGGGGAGGCGGAAGGAGATTGAAGAAGCCTTAAAGCGGCTGAAATGGGAGAAGGAGAGCAGGGTGCCGACGGTTCCGGAGGATCTCTGCTGGCTGGAGGGCAGGTATCTGGAGGATTATCTCCACGACGTGGAGATCTGCCAGGCATTTGCCAGGAGGAACCGGGAGAAGATGGCCGAGATCATTCTGGAACGGGCCGGCCTGACCGGCAGGGACGGCTTCCATACCATCCACAACTACATTGACACGGAAGAGATGATCCTGCGAAAAGGAGCCATTGCGGCCCACGAGGGCGAGAAGGTCCTGATTCCCATCAACATGCGGGACGGCTCCGTCCTTGCGGTCGGAAAGGGAAATCCCGAGTGGAATTTTTCGGCGCCCCACGGGGCGGGCAGGGTCATGTCGCGGACCAGGGCCAGGGCGATTCTCCGCATGTTTTTTAATGATACGGCGACCACCGAGATCTACACT
>CAJUOF010000013.1 GCA_910587905.1 uncultured Lachnospiraceae bacterium | reverse complement strand
TTGATCTTGTTCTTCCTGCGAAGCCCCGCGGTGTCGATGAACACGTACTCTGTGCCATTGTGGACTACCTGGGTATCCACCGCGTCCCTGGTGGTGCCCGCGATGTCGGACACGATCACCCGGTTCTCCCCCAGAAGCCTGTTGACGATGGAGGACTTCCCCACATTGGGCTTGCCCACGATGGCGACCCCGGGCCTTTCATCATCTTCTTCCTCCCCCGTCCCCGCGGGAAAATGGCGGACCACCTCGTCCAGAAGCTCCCCGATCCCCAGCCTTCCGGCGGCCGAGACCGGGACCGGATCCCCGATCCCCAGGTTATAAAACTCATAGACGTCCGCCTGAAACTTCTCGAAGCTGTCCACCTTGTTGACGGTGAGCACCACCGGCTTGGCCGAACGCCTGAGCATGTCCGCCACCTTGGCGTCCGCATCCTGAAGTCCCTGCCTCACGTCCGTGATGAACACGATCACGTCCGCCGTGTCGATGGCGATCTGGGCCTGCTCCCGCATCTGGGAGAGGATGACGTCCTTGGTGTCCGGCTCGATCCCGCCCGTGTCGATCAGGGTGAAATTGTAATTCAGCCAGGTACAGTCCGCATAGATCCGGTCCCTGGTCACGCCCGGCGTATCCTTCACAATGGAAATCTTGTCTCCCGCCAGCGCGTTGAAAAGCGTCGATTTTCCTACATTTGGGCGGCCCACAATGGCCACGATCGGTTTACTCATCCATTCACTCCTTCATAGGGCCGGCATCTGCTTCTGCCGTCTCTTTCTTTTCCGCTCCCCGGCCCGCCGGACTCTCCGGTTCCCCTCAAGGAATCCACAAAGTCCCATCCGCTTGATTTTACAACATCTATCTTCGTTTGTAAAACAGTTTCTGCTTCTTTTAAAGAAATATCGTCCAAAAAGACCGATTCCCCGCTCTTAAACATGTTGACGGGAAGGAGCAGCCGCTCCCCCAGGTCCTCCCCCTTAAGCTCCCCGATCAAGTCCTGCCCCGTGATCAGGCCGGACACGGTGATCCGCTCCCCGAAAAACCGGTTCTTCACGGCGTAGACCGACACCGAAAGGCCGGGAGTCCGCACACACACTTTCTCTGCCAATTTCTGAATAAAAGGCGCCGCCAGCTCTCCCGTCGCGATGGAAACCCGTCTCGGGCGCATTTCATTGGAGAGCTCCTCGTCTGAGAGCGCCTCAAGGACCTCCGTCTCCAGAAGCCTTAACATCCCCACGCCGTTTTCCAGTTGGAGATAGCCGTCATACCGCTCTTCTTCCGGCAGGGGACGCCCCGCCGTCAGATAAAACTCGTCGCTGGCATGGACAAAATGGCAGCCGGACTCCTTCCAAAACCGCTCCTGCCACCGCTCGACGCGGTCGATGGCATCCTCCATGTCCGCTTTGGACAAAGGCTCCAGAGGGAAAAGCCCCTCCCGGTATTTCGTAAGTCCCACCGGTACTACGGAGACGCTCCGCATGTGGGGCAGGAACCGCCCCAGGGCCCCGATGGTCTCGTCCAGCTTTTCCCTGTCATTGATCCCCCTGCAGAGCACGATCTGTCCGTTCATCTCCACTCCCGCCCCGTAAAGCCGGTCCAACTTCCCAAGGGCTTCCCCGGCAAACCGGTTGTGAAGCACCCTGCACCTGAGAGCCGGATCCATGGTGTGAACCGACACGTTGATGGGCGCCAGGCGGTAGGCAATGATCCGGTCGATGTCGTGGTCGCTCATATTGGTCAGGGTAATATAGTTGCCCTGCAGAAAAGAAAGACGGCTGTCGTCATCCTTAAAATACAGGGTTTCCCGCATGCCGGGCGGCATCTGGTCGATGAAGCAGAACACGCACTTGTTCCGGCAGGAACGGTACTCGTCCATGAGGCCGTTCTCGAAGGTGACGCCGAGATCCTCATCCTCGTCCTTCTCCACCTCCAAGAGCCATTCCTCCCCGTCCGCCTTCCGCACCAGAAGCTCCACGTAGGTTTCTTCCATATAATACTGATAATCAAAAATATCCTCGATCCTGTGCCCGTCAATCTCCAAAAGCACATCCCCGGCAGAAAGCTCCAATTCCTCCGCCAGGGATCCGGCCGGCACGCAGGTGATCACATGTCCCTCTTGTCTCATCCTGTTTCTGCACTCCGTTCCATAATGCCTCGACTTATTTTCCTTTTTCTCTTTCTAAAAAACCTCATATGTTTTCTATCATATCAGCATTTCCAGGCTTTGTAAAGATTCCTGTACGTTGTCTGATTTTCTGTATTTTCATCAACCAACAGAAAATTTTTTTCTCTATTAATCGAGTAGGGAAGAGCTTTTATTCCCTACTCGCTGCGCGGGGCGCATGCCGCTAGGCGGCTAATTTCTTCTTGCGCCCCTGTGCATAACAAGAGAAGGAGCCCCTCTACGGCTCCTCCCTCAGATACAGATCGCTCATACAATGCATGTCCGATATCCCCGCACAACACTCCTCCTTCCGATTCCGGCGCCCCCGGGCCGCGCTGCGTCTCTGCTCACGGGCCGACCTGGATCACGCCCCAACTGCCGTCCTTTTTCACCCAGCACTTTCCGTCGTAAACCGGACGGATCTCTTCAAAATAGCCTTTTCGGATGACCTCTTCTCCCCGGGTACTTCGAAGCTCCCATTCTCCGTCCTGGCAAAGCGCCACATATCCGCCGGAGGCGCCGTAGCAGTACTCTCTCATCTCCGTGACGCCGCTCACGCCGCTCTCCGCGTCTCCCCCGGCGTTAAGGACCACATACTCCTTCCAGGAGGCGTCGTATTCCAGAGGGATCACCACCTGACCCTCCCCGTCGACATAGCCCCACTTTCCGTCCTGGCAGACTGCCAGAAGACCGTCGGAATAAGAGCCGCATTCATCGTAAATGAAGTCCGTCTTTAAACTTCCGCCGGAATAAACCGCATATTTTCCGGTAGGATTCACATACCAGTCCTCAAGGCCCTCTGGGATTTTTCCGGACTCTCCTTCCCGGTGGAAGACCGGGATCGGGACCTCCGGCTCCGGGAGCTGCATATCGTCAAAACGGTAAAACTGCTTCAGGCCGTCATTCCAGAAATAGACTCCCCCGAACAGATCATAGATGGCCCCGTAGCTGAAGGGATACGCAAGTCCCTGATCCGTCAGATAGAGCTCCGTCTCCTCCGTCCCGGTATCCCAAGCATACTGGGGTCCCCCGCAGACCACGTAATATCTGGACAGGAAGGTGCCCACGGACAAGAACGTAAGCCCCTCGAAGAGATTGCCGTCGAAGCCGATCAGCCCGTAGGAGTCTCCGTTTTTGATCACCGCATACCCATAATTTTCCTCCATCTGCTTATAGAGCTGATTGACGGGATGTTTCAGGGTATCGTTGCTGTTCAGGTAATAAATGTTGTCGGCCTCGATGGCCGGCTCCACCACCCAGGTACAGGGTGGCTCGTAGGAATCCTCTTCCGAAGGCCGGCTCTCCCCTGCAGCCTCATTTTCAGAGGGCTGGCTTCCCTCCGGGGATGTAAGCTCTGACAGTATTTCCGACACCTGGTCAAGCTTCTCGGATCCCCCGTACTCGTTTCCTTTTTCCACGTATTTCTTTGCTTCCGGATAATCCTCCTCAGCGATATAATGCTCTGCCGCTTCCAGACATACGTCCTTCCCCCGCTCGGCGATCTCGGCCGCCTTTGTCTGTACATAGCCTGCATCCAGCACATCCAGAGCATCCCAGTAGCTCTCAAGAGCCGCATAAGCTTTGGACGCTCCGATATAGGCATCCACCTCCTTGGGCTCAATCTCTATGGCTTTCGTGAATGCCACGACAGCCTGCTCATACTCCATCTCTTCCAGGTAACGGTTTCCCAACCTTAACTGTTCTTCGGCCTGGCCCGTTCCTCCTTTTCTGAAAAACAGGAGCCAGACTGCCGCTCCGATCGCCAGGACGACAAGCAGCCCTAAAAGAAGAAACAACCAGTATTTCTTCTTTGATCTGCCTCCCTCCGTTTTCACCGGCTCTGCGCCGTTTGTACCCATCCCGCCGCCCACAGGTATCCTGCCATTCGCCGGTCCCCTGTTTCCCACCGGCACCCCGCAGTGCTCGCAGAAGCGTGCCCCATCCTTGATCTGCTTTCCGCAGTTGGTACAATACATAAAGCTCCTCCTCATTTTTGCCTCACAGCCAATTCCCATCCTCGAGATCCTGCTTGATGTTTTTCAGGATGTCCACCTCTGCCCTGCCATCCTGCTCCCCTCTATTATAGGTGCTTCCGGGAGGAATCGTCAATGCGGAATTCCCTGAGTTTCCGTATTTCTCACGACGAAACAAAATACGGAAACTCAAGGGAATTCCCTTTTGACCGGCAATATCATAATAAGTCTGACAGGCATTTCACAAATTTTTTGGGCTTTTCAATATGGATGCCGTGTCCGCAGTCAAAAGGAACGATTTGGCAGTTGCCGACCAGCTCCGAAACTCTTTTCACGTCATCGTCATTTAACGCAGCCATCAGTATACCGTCAGGGCTGATATTTGTCCGTGCTTTCATAAAAATGGTTTTGCATCTGATTTTCTTCAAAATATCCTCGTGCAGGATCCCACAGTGAAAACTGTCGGTATAAAACGCTTCCCCAAATAGTGGGTCATAATGATCCATGCCTTGAAAGCCTGCCAAGGCAGCTTTCGGCCAAAACGGCACCTTCAAATCTTTGGCGGGGTGTTTTGTGCGATAAGCCGCCGCCATTTTTGTCAATTTGCCTTTCACTTTGTCTCTCGACTGTCCGGGGAAAAAATTCCATGCGTATTGATTGCAAAAATAGTAAAGTACAAAGTCACTTTTTTCTTCCTGTGTGATATATGTATGGCATACCGTTGACAGGTCGATGTAATTAAATGTGCGCTTTCTGCGTTCTCCCTGAGAGGCGAAAAATGGAGGGTCCTCCAATATCAGCATTTCACAAAACTCTGTCTCTGCGGCAATGTACGCGGCGATCAAACCGCCCGAAGAATGTCCCAACAGCCACGCCTTCCGGCCAATTTCATGTTCCATGAAATCGATTACCGCACGGCTGATGGATCTGATGTTGTACTCTCCGGGATCATGCAGACTGCCGCCGTGGCCGTAACAGTCAATGGAATAAATATGAAATTTTTTTGAAAGCTGTTTTGCCACACTCCCATAGCTTTGTCCGTCTACGCCCTGAGCGTGGATCAAAACCAAAGGCTGAAAATTGTTTTGAACTTCATAGTATTGCAAGCGTATGCCTTGATTTTCATAAATTCTTTCATTCATTGCCTGTACTCCTTGCCATATAACGATGTCTTAACCCCTCGTAAGCGTCGGTGAGCGCCGTGTCAATAAATTCAATATCCCATTCAAGATAATTGGTCGCTGTCATTGTTGCAATACCGTGAACATACAGCCATAGTTCCAAATGAAAAAAGTACGCTTTCTCCTCATCAATGCCCAAATTATTCATAATGAGATCTAGCATTGGACGCATCTCTTCACGGTTTTCTTCTGTCTTTTCCCCCGTTCTGTCACGCATAAAAAGAAGCTTGAACAGTTCCTTTTCTTCTTTTGCAAACTGAATGTAGGCCACGCCGCTTGCTTTATAGGGTGGGTATTTGCCATCTGCCATACCTTTTTGAATATAGGATTGATACAACATATATGCGGCAGCTATAACCTCCTTTTGCACTTCCTCCATATTTTGAAATAAACCAAAGATAGGCTTGGCCGACGAAGCAAGTTCTGCTGCCAGTCCTCTTGCGGTTAATCCTGCAATCCCCTTCTTTCTCGTGACATCTAAAGCGGCAGCTATGACCTGTTCTCTTGTAAACTTGGATTTAGGCGGCATTTTCTTTCTCTTTCCCCCTCCACAAAGAAACTATTGTTGCGCAACATCTGTTTTCTATTATACTCAGTTATTCTTATTTGTCAAGAGACTGCGGGGGCTTGAGTTTCCGCATTTTGCTTGGAAAGTCAGGAAGAAAAAAGGTTTTTTCTAATCCGAAACCATTTGAAAGCCGTCGGTACTTAGAGCGTTCCTAGCCTAAGCGAAGGAAGGCTCTTACGTACCGCTACGAGCTTTCAAGAGCGGAAGTGTGTTTCGGCGTGAAAAGAACCGCCTTTCTTCCGTATTTCTCTTGACAATGCAAAATACGGAAGCTCAAGACTGCGGGGGCTTGGGCAGAGCTGACTGCTGCGCTTTAGGGGCTTCGGACCAACTCGCCGGGCCGCTCGCTCACGCTCGCTTTGGCGACGGTCTCTAGCTCGACTCCGCGGCACAGACTGCTGGCGGCTTTGCCTTCGCAGTCTGCGCCGCTGCGTCTCGCTAGAGGCCGTCGCCAAATAAAATAAACGAAGTGCCGCCAGAACTGAGCAAGCTCAGTTCTGGCGGCACTTCGTCTATTTTGCCCGGCTCGTGGCGGACTACATCATCCCCATACCCGGGTTTCCTGCGGGCATGGCGGGTGTTTCTTCTTTGATGTTGGCAACGACGGACTCGGTGGTGAGGAGGGTCGCCGCCACGCTGGTGGCGTTCTGCAGGGCGCTTCTGGTCACCTTTGCGGGATCCAGGATGCCGGCTGCTACCATGTCCACGTACTCTTCTTTGTATGCGTCGAAGCCGTGGCCGACCTCAGACTCTTTTACTTTATTGACAATGACGGAGCCGTCCATGCCGGCGTTGGCCGCAATGCGGTACAGAGGGGACTCCAGGGCCTTGAGGACGATCTTGGCACCGGTCTTCTCGTCGCCGTCCAGCTCATCCAGCATGCCGGAGATCTTCTTCGCCGCATGGATGTAGGCAGCGCCGCCGCCTGCGATGATACCCTCTTCCACGGCCGCCTTGGTGGCCGCCAGAGCATCTTCCATACGAAGCTTCGCTTCCTTCATCTCGGTCTCGGTGGCAGCGCCCACACGGATCACGGCCACGCCGCCGGAGAGCTTCGCAAGACGCTCCTGGAGCTTCTCTCTGTCAAAGTCAGAGGTGGTCTCCTCGATCTGAGCCTTGATCTGGCCGATCCTGGCCTGAATCTCCTCGCTGGAGCCTTCGCCGTCCACGATGATGGTGTTTTCTTTCTGGACCTTTACGGACTTCGCACGTCCAAGCTGATCCATGGTCGCTTCCTTGAGGTCAAGACCAACCTCGTCGGAGATCACGGTGCCGCCGGTGAGGATCGCAATATCCTTGAGCATCTCTTTTCTTCTGTCGCCGTAGCCGGGAGCCTTGACGCCGACCACGCTGAAGGTGCCCCGCAGCTTGTTGACGATCAGGGTCGTCAGGGCCTCGCCCTCGATGTCCTCGGCGATGATCAGGAGCTTCGCACCGCTCTGTACGATCTGCTCCAGAAGGGGAAGAATCTCCTGAATGTTGCTGATCTTCTTGTCGGTGATCAACACGTAAGGGTTGTCAAGCTCTGCGCACATCTTCTCCATGTCGGTGCACATATAAGCGGAAATGTAGCCTCTGTCAAACTGCATGCCCTCCACCAGGTCAAGCTCCGTCTTCATGGTCTTGGACTCTTCGATGGTGATCACGCCGTCCTTGGAAACCTTCTCCATGGCATCCGCAACCATCTCGCCGACCTCGTCGTCGCTGGAGGAGATCGCCGCAACTCTGGCAATCTGATCCTTGCCGCTGATGGGCTCGCTCATCTCGGCGATGGCATCCACGGCCGCATCGGTGGCTTTCTTCATACCTTTTCGAAGGATGATGGGATTTGCGCCTGCTGCCAGGTTCTTGACACCCTCATGTACCATGGCCTGAGCCAGCACTGTCGCTGTGGTGGTTCCGTCGCCGGCCACGTCATTGGTCTTGGAAGCCACTTCCTTGATGAGCTGTGCGCCCATGTTCTCAAAGGCATCCTCCAGCTCGATCTCCTTCGCAATGGTCACACCGTCGTTGGTGATCAGAGGCGTCCCAAAGGACTTATCCAGAACCACGTTTCTTCCCTTCGGTCCAAGGGTCACTCTTACCGTATCTGCCAGTTTGTTTACGCCGGCCTCCAGTGCTGCTCTTGCATCAGCGCCAAACTTAATTTCCTTCGCCATAGCTTTTCAATCTCCTTTATTCTGTAATATTATTTTACGATTGCCAGGATGTCGCCCTGCTTCACCACGATGAAGATCGGAAGAGCGTCGTGTAGGGAAAGAGT
>CAJUOF010000012.1 GCA_910587905.1 uncultured Lachnospiraceae bacterium | reverse complement strand
GTCCCGGTAGGGGCTGTTTTTCCCCGGCTCCGTCAAGGTTCCCCGGTACTGCCGGATCTCCTCCGCCGTCAAGTCACAGACAAATGCCTTTCCCTTTTTGATCAGAAAAACGGCACACTCATACATGGTCTCGAAATAATCCGACGCAAAAAACAGCCGGTCCTCCCAGTCTGCCCCCAGCCAGGCCACATCCTCCTTGATGGAATCCACAAACTCACTCTTCTCCTTGGTGGGATTTGTGTCGTCAAAGCGCAGGTTGAACCGGCCCCGATATTTCTTCGCCAGCCCGTAATTCAACAGAATGGACTTGGCATGTCCAATGTGAAGATAACCGTTGGGTTCCGGCGGAAATCTGGTCTGTACATGATCATAAACTCCCTCCGCCAGATCTTTATCAATCATCTGCTCAATAAAATTTTTCGTTTCGTTCTCCATAACAGCCTCCTGCTTCAATATTTTTCTATCATACCATCAGAAGTTCTATTTGTAAAATACTTTTACTTGGGTAAATAAAAGACCGCCGTGGCGAGAGCCGCTGGTTTCTGGTCCGACTCCCTTCTGGCCTCCGCACTGAGATTTGCTATATGGCCGCCCAGCCGCACCAGCCTAGCTGTCACCAGCAGCCGGTCCCCGCTGGGTACAGGACGCAGATAGTCCACATTCAGGGAAACCGTCGAGGCCAGAAGATTTTCACTCATATAGCGGGTCACCATTCCACAGGCCGTATCAATGGCGGTTCCGATGAGGCCCCCATGCATGACGCCGTTGGGATTCAGTTCCCAGTCCTCCACCTCATAGGCCAACGTCACCTCCGCCTCCTCCTCGCTGCAGGAGAGCAGCGTCTTCTTCATCATATCGTGGATGCGCTCGCCATGCTCTCCCGTACTCGCAAGCACCAGCTCCAGCCCCCGCCTCATGACCGCCTGCCGTTCCTCCTTGGAAGCTCCCTCGGAAAGCGTCCGCTTTTCCTCCAAAAATTTTCGGTAATCCATCGCCTTTCTCCTCAATCCTTCGCCTTTTTAAACACAAACAGCTTGCTGAGCAGGTAATTCCCCGCCATGACCACCACCTGGCTGATCAGCTTTCCGATCTTGTCATTGCCGCCCAGCAAAGTCACAAACACATACATGACTGCCATATCCATGAGAAGGGTGGTCACTCTGGAACCCACAAACCGCACGGCCTCCGTGAACCGATTTTCGCTTTTGCTCTTAAACACAAAGCTCCGGTTGATCCCATAGGCGAAGGCCACCGCGAGGACCCAGGAGATTACATTGGCTGCCTGCAGTTCAAAGGCATCCTCCGGATTCAGAAACGTCAGCACACAGCCGTAATACACCGCCAGACTGACGATGGTCGTAAGTACCCCCGCAATCAGGTAGTTGACGATCTCCTCGTATTTCCTGTAAAGCTTCACCAATTTTTCCCACATGTCATCCACGCTTTCTTCCCGTCTGTTTTTTCTTGTAGAAACTCTCCACCTGGCCATAGTTTGCCCGGATCTTAGAGCCGTTGTTTAATCGGAGCACGTTATTGGTCCGCCTGGTCACAAAATCCTCCAGCTTCCGCATATATTCTTCCCCGGTAATCGTTCCTTCTGCCACGTAAGTGAGCCCTTTCTCCCAGCTCGCCGTGAGCTCTGGATTCAAAAGGGGCCGGATGGACATATCCACCGTATCATAAATGACCTCTCCCAACAGCGTCGGTGTAATGACCTGGGTCTTCTTATTTAATGCCAGATACTCATTGTTCACCAATTTCTTTAAAATTTCTGCCCTGGTGGCGCTGGTGCCGATCCCGCTGCCCTTGATCTGCGCTCTGAGCTCCTCATCCTCAATGAGCTGGCCTGCGTTTTCCATGGCAAGAATCATGGTCCCGGAGGTGTAGCGCTTCGGCGGTGAAGTCTCCCCCTCTTTGATCGAAAGTTCTTCCACCGGCAGCCTCTGTCCCTTCACAAGCCTTCTCACGGCCTCCAAAAATTCCGGATCGCCTATGTCGGCCTCCCTGCTCTCCGCAGGTTTGCCGTCACTCCCGCCTTCTGCCCCACGCTCTTCTCCGCTCTCGTCCTGCCCACTTCCCGCCTTTTTTCCGCCCTTCGCATATCCGGCCACAGCCAGATATCCCTCCTCCAGAAGCACGCGGAAATTCGCGAAAAATTTTTCATTTCGGACAGAAAGCTCCAGAGCGAATTTCTGATAAACTGCAGGCGGGTAAAAGATGCTCAAAAACCGTCTCACAATGGCCTCATAGACCTTTACCGACACGGCAGGCAGCCCTTTTAAGGTCCCGATCCCCTGCCCTGTGGGAATGATGGCGTAATGGTCCGTGATCTGTTTGTCATTGACATACCTGGTCTTTGCAATCCCCTTATGACTCCCACTCTCCAAAATATGGGAGACAAACCCTGTCACTCCGGGAATCATTTTAAGGCCCTGGATATTTTTATGGATCTCCTTCGCCACCGCCGTGGAGAGAACCCTTGCATCTGTCCTCGGATAGGTCACCAATTTTTTCTCGTAAAGCTCCTGCACCACCTTGAGGGTCTCGTCCGGGCTCAGCTTGAACCGCCTGGAACAGGTATTTTGAAGCTCCGCCAAATTAAAAAGCAGAGGCGGATTTTTCTTTTCCTTCTTTTTCTCCAGGGCCGTAAGCTCCGCCGTCACCGGGCGTTCCTCCCCAAGAAAGGCAATCAGCTCTTCCGCCTTCTCTTTCGTCCGGAACCCGTTTTCCTTATAAAGATAGGGCGTGCCGAAATAGCGGCTCCCGGATACCGCCCTCCACTCCGCGTCAAAGGTCTTTCCCTCACAGGAGACAGAGGCAAGAACCCGGTAAAAGGGCGTTTTCACAAACTCCCGGATCTCCCGCTCCCGCCGGACCACCATACCCAATACGCAGGTCATGACCCGTCCCACACTGACTACGGTCCGGTTGGAATTCATACAGCCGGAGATCACATTTCCGTACTTTAAGGTCAGAAGTCTGGAAAAATTGATTCCCATCAGGTAATCTTCCTTGGCCCTGAGGTACGCGGACTCAGCCAGGTTATCATAGGCGCTTAAGTCCTTCGCCTCCCGGATACCCTTCCGAATCTCCTCCTCCGTCTGGGAATCGATCCACACCCGAAGCCTCCGCTTTCCCTTCACCCCGGCCATCTGTTCCACCAGCCGATAAATATATTCCCCCTCCCGCCCGGAATCGGTACAGACATAGATCGTGTCCACATCATTCCTGGTGAGAAGCCCTTTCACAATCTCGAACTGTTTTTTCACACTTCCGATCACTTCATATTTAAAAATTTTCGGAAGAAACGGCAGAGTCTCCAGGCTCCACCGCTTGTATTTGATATCATAAACCTCCGGATAGCTCATGGTCACCAGATGCCCCACGCACCAGGTCACAATGGCGTCCTCCGATTCCACATAGCCGTCCCCACGCCTGCCGCCCACCTTCAGGGCCTTGGCAAACTCCTGGGCAACGCTCGGCTTTTCCGCAATATAAAGCGCTTTTCCCATAAATGAACTTCCTCCAACGGACTCTATCATATCACAGGAAGCTGCAAATTTCTATGTTTTTAACGGAATGAATCCTGAATGTTGAACACAGACTGCCCGCACAGACATTCACTGAAGTCCGTGCGGGCAGTTACGATCCGCAGTTTATTTTCTCTTCTGACCAAATTCCTTTTCCGTAAGACCTCTCCACTGTCCCATAAATTCCGGATACAGCTTCCTTCTGCGCCACCCAAGAACACCCAACACGGTCATCAAGCCAAGTGAGGTGCACAGGGCAGATATCCACATGGCCGTCGGCGTGTCATCCCCGGTATAGGTGCCGCCTTTTCCGTCAGACACCGTCCCGTTCCCGCCGGAATTCGTTCCGGAGGTCGAGTTGTTGCCTCCCGAGGTGGTCCCGTTATTTCCGGAATTCGTCCCGTTGTTTGTCCCCGTAGAACCGGTATAGGTCCATTTTGCGGCAACGGTCACATCCTTGTCAGGCATGGTGAAGGTGGTCGTCGCGCTGCTCGCATTGGCAAACGTGACGCCGTCCTCCGTCGTCCATCCGTCGAACCGATAATTCTGTCTGGTCCCCGCCTGTACGGTGACCGCAGCCCCCGTCGCATAAGTTCCCGCCCCCGACGTCTGCGCATAACTGCTCTGACAGGGCG
>CAJUOF010000011.1 GCA_910587905.1 uncultured Lachnospiraceae bacterium | reverse complement strand
ACAGATCCATGCATCCGGCATATTCTCCGGAAGCATACCGTTCTTCCGCCTCCGCAAGCTTCCTTTTGGCCGCTTCCTTATCCCGTTCCCTGCTCCTTCTGACGTCGTCGTCCCGGCCGGGAGCTGTCCCGCCCTTTTTGGGACGGAAGGGAAAGATAATGCCGGGCAGGCCCTTTGTCATATTGCATGGTTTCTTGTCATTTTTCCTGTTTCTGCCATCCTTCTCAGAGGGGATCCACGCGGCCTCCCTCCAGAAATACCAGGTGGCGGCGATCATCGTGAGACAGGCGAGCCTTGAACAAAAGTCCGTCAGATCCTGTTCAAATATTTCTTTCATATCCCACAGGTGGAAGCATTTGTATAATGTGGTCTCTTTGGAGACGGCGTCATCCGCCCCGGTCTCTTTTAAGAGGCCGACGACGGATGTGATCTGTTCCTCGTATTGTTCTCTGTCCGCCCGGGAAAGCTCCGATACCATGGATCTCAGATTGCTCTCCAGATCCTTTATGGGCCCGGCATCCTCAAAGGAACAGTCTATGCCGGAGGCATAGCGGATGATGTTGGAGCGCACATCCTCATACCGCATGCGGGAATGCTTATCGACATTCCAAAACCTGGAGAGGGCTGTTTTGTTGGTCTCTGCCAGATCCTCTCCTCCCTCCAGGATCCGGTATTCCGGCGGAAGCAGCCGGAGGATGTCCCGCTGTCCTTTTTTTAATATGCTACGGGGGAATACCGTTTCCCATGTGATCTCATGATCCTTCCCGAAATCTGCGGCGGTCTCTTTCATCGCATCTGCCCCTCTCCCGTATTGCTGTTTCCCTGCAAAACAATCCCGCTATTTATTGTAACATGCAGAAAAAATGAACGCAATGAAAAACGCAGAGGAAAAGCCGCCGCGGTTTCATAAAACAGGCCGATTTTCATAAAAAGGTTTCATCATCCTCCGGATCTTTTTCCGTTGATACCCGGCGGTTATTATATCATGGTATTACAGCAGCAAAATGACCAGGAGATGGAGGAAGAGTGAGAGGGAATGAAGAAGGAGGTGAATGATCACGGTTCCTCCCGGAGCCCGCGGACAGTCTGATGAAGTATCTGAGGCGGGAAGAACAGTTTTTATTAGGATCAGGAAGGAGAAGAGTATGAAAAAAAGAAGATTTCTGGCATTGTTTCTTGCAGTTTTGACGGTCCTTGGCTGTGCCCTTAGCAGCCCCAATACGGCCCTGGCGGCCTCGATCAACACGAAGTATCCAAGGACAAAGATCACGGGATACATCCTGTCCACCTCAAATAAGTCGGCAGTCGCCTATTCGTACATCGGCGGCGGTTCCGTGGGCCATATTTACGCCAGCGACGACTGCACGATCCAGGAGGTCTACACCAACGGATGGGTAAAGGTGACGGTGCCCTGGAGCGGCTACACCTACGGCAGGGTCGTGTACACCCAGCTTTCCAATTTTCTGAACACGTCCTACACGCCCCAGATGCGAAAGGTCACGGTAAAGACGGTGGCCTACAACCGCTCCAATCTCAGCAAAAGCCTGGGGCACGTCTATGTGGGCGACAACTGTTACGTGGTGGGCGAGTCCGGAAACTACTATCAGGTCCTCTGCCCCTGGTCCGGCGGCGGATACCGGATCTGCTGGGTCAACAAATCGGCCTTCGGGCACGTCCATTCCTACCGGACGGAATACGAGGCGGCCCACCCACACAGGGTGTACAGGAAATGCTCCTGCGGCGACTGGTATTACACCGGCGCCACCCAGAAGGTGTCGAGCTGCGGGCCCTGTAATCCGCATGTCCATTCCTATCGGACGGAATACGAGGCGGCGCATCCACACAGAGTGTATCAGAAGTGCTCCTGCGGCGAATGGTACTATACCGGTGCCACCCAGAATGTATCAAGCTGTACCACCTGCAATCCGGCTGCGACATACACCGGCTATGTGAACACCGCTTCTCAGCCATTGATCTTGAGACAGTCCGCCTCCACCAGTTCGGCGGCCCTTGCGAGCATGCCGAGGGGCAGCGCCCTGACGGTCCTTGACAATAAGGCAATCTACAATGGATTCTATCATGTGAGGTACGGATCGACCACGGGATATGCCAGTCTCAGCTATATTTCCTTCACGAAGCCCCAGTCGGTTGGCCTTGCCTGGCCGGCTTCCGCAAAATATGTCACCTGCATGTATTATTACAAAAACGGGTCAAAGCACAGCACCCGGTACGGATATCAGCATGCAATGGACATTGCCGGCGGCGGCGACATTTATGCGGCGGCGGCAGGGACCGTGGAGACGGCCACCTACCAGTCCGGAGGCTTTGGAAACTACATCGTGATTTTGCATAACGATGGCACAAGGACTCTGTATGGCCACCTGAGCAGCCGCTCGGTCTCGGCAGGACAGTATGTGAGCCAGGGACAGAAGATCGGCGTGATGGGCTCGACCGGTAATTCCTCCGGGACACACCTCCATTTCGAGTGGTCCGGCGGGGATCCCTGGAGGAACTACTTCAAATCTGACAGCAGCCTGATCTATGAGGCGAACGTCCGGACCAACAACGCAAATTATAATTCCGACAAAGCGATCGTCCGGTTTCTTGATTCCAATTACCGCTACAGCGGCGGATACTATTACAGAAAGTAACGACGGCGGTACACAAAGAAAGCAGCGATTTTCCAAAATCCGGCGTGCGGAGGGGTTCCGATCCCTTCGTGCGCCGGATAACTCTTGAGTTTCCGTATTTTGCCTTTTGCTTGGAAAGTCAGGAAGAAAAGCGGTTTTTTCTAAGCCAGAACTGTATGAAAGCCGCCGGTACTTAGAGGGTTCCGAGCCTAAGCGAGAGAAGCCTCTTACGTACCGCTGCGAGCTTTCATGAGCGGAAGCGTGTTCTGGTGTGAAAAGAACCGCTTTTTTCCGTATTTCCCACGACGATACAAAATACGGAAACTCAAGCGGATAACTTTGTTGATTTTCTGCAACGGGGAGGGTATAATAAAGTATTGTTTAAAGGCGGGTTGTCCATATGATGCAGATCAGAAAAAAAGAAGGAACGATTGTCAAGGCGTATTGCCTGGAAGAAAACAGTCCGATGATACACAAGTTTATGGAGGAAGGGAAATTATGTTCCATTGATGAGACCCACTGGAGGATTTTTTCTCGGGAATCCAAAGAGGGAGAGCTGGCCCGGTCCGGGGATTATGTGAAAATGGACTCCGGGGGAAACCTTTATCCAAATAACAGGAGCTTTTTTTTAAAAAACCATCGATTTTTGGGTGAGGATACCTATGAGCAGATTTCCCGGCCGCTCAGGGCCTGGTGCGCAGGGGACGACATGTGCCCGGAAGTTCAGTTTTTGATGGAACACAAAGATCTGAGAATCCACGCGGATGACGAACATGCCTATTTCAGCGCATCTTTATGGGGGGATCTGTTACGGGCGGCGAAGGATGCGGTCATCGTATTCTATGACATCGAGTATGATGCCGAAAGGACGGTCATAGATGCGGATTTTAACTTTGTGTCACGTGATGAATTTGAGGCGCGGTATGACATCGTAAGCTCATGATTTCGGGAGAGGTCAATGTCCACAGGGGATACCGGGACGTCAGAAAGGAAAAGCGATGCCGGAAAAAGCAATCTTTATCAGTCATTCGAGCAAGGATTATGAAATTGCAAAAAGATTCTGTGATGTTTTTGAAGAGAACGGCCTGGGATGCTGGATTGCACCCAGGGATATTCCTTATGGTGCGGAATGGGCGGAGACGATCGTCAGGGGAATCCGCGCTTCCAGCATCATGCTGGTATTGATCACGGAACATTCTGTCGCTTCCAAGCATGTGATCAGGGAGATCCATTCCGCCGTCCGGAATGACATCCGGGTTTTGTACGTGAGGCTGGATTCCGCCCCTTTGAGCGACGGATTGGCCTATTATCTGGACGTTTTACAGGAGATCGACATTGATCCGTCTTCCGGTTTGTGCGACGAAACACTTTTAGAGCTGGCCGCTTACATAAAGACACACTTTTTAGGGCTGCCAAAGTGCGAGGCAGACGGAGGACAGAAGTCCTCTTCTCATGGGAGGAAGAAGGCGGTCTCAGAGACATCGGCCGGATCTTCGATCCTGCAAGACAGGCCGGGAGTAGCGAACGAGGATGCTTTTTCCGATATGATGAGAGGGCTGTTGAAAAAGATGAGATGATCGGAAGGACGGGAAGGTGTGTGAGAATGGTGTTCGGAATAGAAAGCCTTGAGATTGCGGAAAGTGTGTGGTGAGAATTGATGGAGAGCAGAAGAAGAGGACCGGAGATTGATTTTGTGCCGGAGGAGCCGGGATGGGAGCCGGATGAAAGCCCGAAGCTTTGGGAAGCGGAGGGGGAAGAGGCGGACTTGGAGCAGACGCTGGTGCTGGAGCCTGTCTCTGAGAATGTGGAGGATTCGGACGGAGACAGGAAGTCGTCTTATCTGAAATACGGAAGGGACCCGTATGACCATCCGGAACAGGAGAGGTCGGTGTGGCCCGCGGAGCCGGACATCTGGTTTGAGGAGGAGCGGGCCGGGAGGCGGGCGGAAGCCGAGGGACGAAAAGGGAAGGCGGAACGGGCGGGAACGGAGTCTGGGAGGCGGACACAGGGCCGGGGGCGGAGCTGGTGGCGCAGGCCCATTTTGCTCCGACTGGTCTCTCTGGCGCTTATGGTTGTCCTTCTGGCGGGACTTTTTCGTGGGCTTTTGGCGGGGAAGGAGGCCTTTGGCTCTGTCGCCTCTATCCTGGAAGAGCGCAGCTACGGGGGGATGTGTTATCTTTGTTTGGCGGCGGGCACGATGGTTTACGGGGCGTTTTCTCTTCTGTGGATGGTTTCCAGAAGGCGGGTTTACTGGGACGGGAGGCTTAAGAGAATGGACGTGGGCCGGGGACTGTGCTCGTTTCTGCTGTTTTCCCTGCTGGCTTTCGCAGGTTCCAGGCTGGCCCTTCGCCTGCCGGGAGATTCCTGGTTTTTTGACGGCTTGTCCAGGTACTTCCTGGCGGCAGCTTCCGTGCAGTACCTGATCTATGTGTGCAGCAGCCTGGGGATTGTAAGCTGTATGTTGAGAAGGTTTGCAGGGTGAATGGATCCTGCCCGGAAGAAAAACAAAGATTGAACCAGAAAGAGGATTGAACTTTTTTCTGGTTCATGTTATACTACACGGGAAGTTGAACCTCGATCTTAAAAATGAACTTCGGATCGAAGGATGCGGCTAAAATTGAACCGACGGAGGAACTGTCTATGGAAACCTTTGCGGACAGATTAAAGCTGGCCATGGAGCGGCTGGACATGAAGCAGGCGGATTTGATTCGCATGGCGGCGGAGCGGGGAATCAAGCTTGGAAAGAGCCATATGAGTCAGTATGTAAGCGGGAAGACCATTCCCCGGGCGGGGATCCTTCGCTTTTTGGCAGAGGCTCTTCAAGTGGAAGCGGCTTGGCTTAAGGGGGAGGAAGCGCAGACGGGCGATATGCAGGAGGAAGAGACGGATCAAGGCAAAAAAGATAAGAAATATGAATATCATGAAGATAGGAAAGCTTCGGGAGGAAGGAATATGCGGGAATTTAGGAAGTCATCGAAGTTGGATCATGTGCTGTATGACGTGAGGGGGCCGGTGGTGGAGGAGGCTTCCAGGATGGAAGAGGCGGGAATGCAGATTTTGAAGCTGAACATCGGAAATCCGGCTCCTTTTGGTTTTCGGACACCGGACGAGGTGATCCAGGACATGCGGAGACAGCTTACAGACTGTGAGGGGTATTCTCAGGCCAACGGACTGTTTTCGGCTAGAAAGGCGATCATGCAGTATGCCCAGATTAAGAAAATCCCCAATGTTTCCATGGATGACATTTACACGGGAAACGGGGTGAGCGAGCTGATCAATCTTTGCATGTCGGCTCTTTTGGACGACGGGGACGAGATTCTGATCCCCTCGCCGGATTATCCGCTGTGGACGGCCAGCGCCACCCTGGCCGGTGGCACGCCGGTCCATTACATCTGTGACGAGCAGGCGGAGTGGTATCCGGACATGGAGGATATTCGGAAGAAGATCACCGACAGGACGAAGGCGATCGTGATCATCAATCCCAACAATCCCACCGGGGCGCTGTATCCGCAGGAGGTCCTGCAGCAGATCGTTGACATTGCCAGAGAGCACCAGTTGATGCTCTTTTCGGACGAAATCTATGATCGTCTGGTCATGGACGGGGAAAAGCATGTGTCCATCGCGTCTCTGGCGCCGGATCTGTTCTGCACCACGTTCAGCGGCCTATCCAAATCCCATATGATCGCCGGCTTTCGGATTGGGTGGATGGTCCTCAGCGGCAACAAGACCATTGCGAAGGATTATATGGAAGGGATCAAGATGCTTTCCAATATGCGCCTCTGCTCCAATGTGCCGGCCCAGTCGGTGGTGCAGACGGCCCTCTGGGGCCATCAGAGCGTGGAGAGCTACGTGGTGCCGGGCGGTCGGATCTACGAACAGAGGGAGTGCGTATACAATGCTCTGACAGAGATTCCGGGGATCAGCGTCGTGAAGCCCAAGGGGGCCTTTTACATGTTCCCGAAGATCGATGTGAAAAAGTTCAATATCACCGACGATGAACGGTTTGTGCTGGATCTTCTGCGGGATAAGAGAGTCCTGCTGATCCACGGCGGCGGCTTCAACTGGAAGGAGCCGGACCATTTCCGGGTAGTGTACCTGCCCAGAGTAGGGGTGCTTAAAGAATTTACCGAAAAGCTTGCGGACTTCTTAAGCTATTATCATCAGTAAAAGGTCAGGTGAAAAGGATGATCGAAAAAGATATGCTGGTAAGTGAACTTTTAGAAACCTATGAGGCGGCGGGGCCGCTTCTTGCCCAGGCGGGAATGGCCTGTATCGGCTGTGCCTCCGCCTCCGGGGAGACCCTGGAGCAGGCGGCCAAAGA
Organism: uncultured Lachnospiraceae bacterium; assembly: GCA_910587905.1. Classification (GTDB taxonomy): domain Bacteria; phylum Bacillota; class Clostridia; order Lachnospirales; family Lachnospiraceae; genus Lientehia. The sequence continues at coordinate 2,792 of CAJUOF010000011.1, read as the reverse complement.
GCACGGGCTGGATCCCGTGCTCCTGGTGCGCAAGCTGAACCTGCATCTGTTCCACAAGGTCTGAGATATCCTATTGGGATACCATCCGCGCCGGATCTGGGGTCCTGTTATTCGCCGCACACCATCTCTGCAAGGTCCATTCTGGGGGCTTCCTGGACGGGCGAGACGACGATGGCTTTGAAAGTGCATCCTTCCGCAACGGCCACGAAATGACCCTTGCCTGCGGCGATATCAAGCTGGGTGCCTGCGGGAATGCGGACGATCTGAGCCGTGTCCATGGCGGGTTTTCCGTCCACGATGTCGATGAACAGCATCAGGGCGGTCCCTTCTGTGAAGAAGAACTGTTCGGCGTCCTCATGGTATTCGATCACGCTGAAATTGGGAGTATGGTGCCAACCCTGCAGCACGCCGGACATGATTTTGTCTGTCTTAAACTGAGTGACGATGGGGAATGCGGTCCATTCAAAAAAATCTTCCTTATAGGTCTCGCAGGTTTCCGTGAACATCACATTGACGCCCTTGATGGCTACATCCTTTAAATTCTGAATCTTTACTTTCATAATCGCTGTCCTCCATAAATATTGCAGCAGATGCCGCTTCGGTATTTGTTTCAGTATACCACCGAAGGGACAGAAAAGGAAGCATAAAAAGTCTATGTACTTTCCGGAAAAAAAGGTATATAATAGGCGGATAGTGAATGTGTAAGAGTTTCGATGGAGGATTTTATGAAAAAGCTGATCGACAGAATTACAGAAATTGTGGAGCAGGGATTTGTGGACTGTGGGTATGAGAGGAGCCTTGGGAAGGTCACCTTATCCAACCGGCCGGACCTTTGTGAATACCAGTGTAACGGCGCCATGGCCGGGGCGAAGCTTTATAAAAAGGCACCCATCATGATCGCAAATGACGTGGTGGGAAGGCTTTTGGGAAACGAGGCCTTTGAGGAGGCTTCGGCGGTGAATCCAGGTTTTATTAATATGAAGATTTCCGGGGCTTTTCTGGCGGATTATCTGGGGCAGATGGACGGCGACGACAGGCTGGGAGTTTGTCTGGAGGGAAAGCCGGAGACGATCGTCATTGACTACGGCGGACCAAATGTTGCCAAGCCGCTCCATGTGGGGCATCTGCGCTCGGCCATTATCGGGGAGAGTATGAAGCGGTTGTCAAGATTTCTGGGCCATAAGGTGATCGGGGATGTCCATCTGGGAGACTGGGGGCTCCAGATGGGGCTCATTATCGAGGAAGTGAGGGAGAGACAGCCGGAGCTTCCCTATTTTAAGGAGGATTTTGAGGGGGAATATCCGAAGGAAGCGCCCTTTACCATTGGGGAGTTGGAGGAAATTTATCCGGCGGCCAGCTTAAAGTCCAAGTCGGACGAGGCTTTTGCGAAGAAGGCCCATGATGCCACGTTTAAGCTCCAGAACGGGAACAGGGGCTATCTGGCGCTGTGGAACCATATTTTAAATGTGTCTGTCTCTGACCTCAAGAGGAATTATGAAAAGTTGAATGTGACCTTTGACATCTGGAAGAAAGAGAGCGATGCTCAGGGCTATATTCCGGACATGGTGGAGCGGATGAAGCGGGAGGGCTTCGCCCACGAGAGCCAGGGCGCTCTGGTGGTGGACGTGGCCGAGGAGACGGATGCCAAGGAGGTGCCGCCTTGTATTCTGCTCAAATCTGACGGCGCAACCCTGTATTCTACCACGGATCTGGCGACTTTGGTGGAGCGGGAGAAGCTTTTTGCCCCTGACCGGATTCTCTACGTGGTGGACAAGCGTCAATCTCTCCATTTTACCCAGGTGTTCCGCTGTGCCAGGAAGACCGGGATTGTGAGACCGGAGGTGAAGCTGGATTTCCTGGGCTTTGGGACTATGAACGGCCGGGATGGAAAGCCGTTTAAGACCAGGGACGGAGGGATCATGCGGCTGGAATACCTGATTCAGGAGATTAGCGGCGCCGTCTATGAGAAGATCATGGAAAATCGGTCCATGGAGGAGGCAGATGCAAGGGAGACGGCAAAGGTGATCGGGCTGGCGGCTCTCAAATACGGGGACCTTTCCAACCAGGCGGCCAAGGATTATGTCTTTGACGTGGATCGGTTCATTTCTTTTGAGGGTGACACGGGTCCTTATATCCTTTACACCATCGTGCGGATCAAGTCCATTCAGGCCAAATATGAGGAGCTTGCGGACAAAGTTACAGGCGAAGGGGAGATTCTTCCTGCGGCTTCGGAGAGCGAGAAGGCCCTCCAGCTCATGGCGGGCCGGGTACAGGACGCCCTGCTTTCGGCTTTTTATGAGCAGGCGCCCCACAAAATATGTCAGTATGTCTATGAGCTGTCCAATGCCTTCAACCGGTTTTACCATGAGACGAAGATCATGGCGGAGACGGACCGGAAGCGGCAGGCGGCCTATATTCGGCTGCTTAAGCTGGTGAGGCGGATTTTGGAGACCTGCATCGGGCTTCTCGGCTTTGAAGCACCAGACAGAATGTGAGCCGGGAGTTAGGGTTTTGGACGAGTTTTTTGGATAGCCGGAATGGCGTGAGAGGTGCGCCGGAAAGAGGGGAGAATGGCAGGTTCGGATGAAGCCATCAGGCAGCAGGCGAGAAGTCGGACGGAATATGAGCAGGGGGAGGATTTGTTTTTGCGGGGGAAGGTGCGGCTTCTCTCCAGCGAGAGCTTTTGGAAGGGGGAGGAAAAGGTGCGGGCGCTGGTCCAGGAGGGGGAGCGGAGTTACCGGGTGTCGCTGCTTGTCAAGGACGATCGGCTTTACCAGGCGTCCTGCCAGTGT
>CAJUOF010000010.1 GCA_910587905.1 uncultured Lachnospiraceae bacterium | reverse complement strand
TCTTCCATCAGACCCTGCTCCTGGTGACCCACGACCTGCAGATCGCCAGAAAGGCGGACGTGGTGCTGACCCTGGAGGACGGAAGGCTGGTCCGGGAATAAGGCTTTCCGGACGGCAGGGACGTGGGACAGTCACGGGTCACTTTTAAAACAAGACGGTTGCCGTCGTATGGGATCGCTCCCATGCGGCGGCTTTTTGGTGGTTTTAGACAAATTACCTGGCTGTTTTTGGTGAAAATGGTGAAAATCACTTTTCCACTTGACTTTGCGCAGGAGTGATTGTATATTATAGCTAGTTCATATGTCTGACAAATGACAAAAAGGACAATGAACGACAAATGGAGGTATTCGCTTATGAAGCATGGCAGGGCAATCACATCCGTATTGCTTGGCGCAGCGCTGCTTGCCGGGGGCCTTTCCGGCTGCGGCGGCAGTAAGGAAACCGGTGCGGACGGCAGCGCCTATGAAAAGGTAAATTTATCCATGGCCGTCAACGGGACCGACACGCAGATGGACTCGCTGGTAGCCAATCATTTCGCCGAACTGGTCATGGAGCGTTCCGGCGGGAACGTGGTCATCGACGTGTTTCCCAACGACACCCTGGCCGGGGGCAACAGCACCAAGGGGGTGGAGTACATCGCGGTGGGTGGCTCGGACCTGGGGGCTTACGCTACCAGCGTGCTGGCCAACCTGGAGCCCCGGATTTCCGTGGCGACCCTTCCCTGGTCTTTTTCTTCCTATCAGGAGGCCAGGCAGGTGATCGATTCCACCGGCGGGGAGTATTACGCGGAGCTTTTGAAGGACAAGGGCATCACTTATCTGGGCTCCTTTCACAACGGCTTCCGTCAGCTTACCAACAGCAAGCATCCGGTGACGAAGCCGGAGGATCTTAAGAATCTGAAGATCCGGGTTCCCGGCTCCGCCGTGTACATGAACGTGTTCCGGGCCCTGGGGGCCAGCCCCACGTCCATGAGCTGGAGTGAGGTGTTCACGGCCATCCAGCAAGGGACCATCGACGGTCAGGAGAACGGCTGCTCCATCACCAAGTCGGCCAAAATGGACGAGATCCAGGATTACATGACCATCTGGAACTATAGCTATGAGAATAATCTCTTTGTGGCCAACACGAAGATCTGGGAGAGCCTTCCCGAAAATACTAGAGAGCTTCTCTCGGAATGCGCCGTGGAAGCCTGTAACTGGGGGAGAGACCAGCTGGAGGCCGACGAGGACCGGCTGATCCAGGAGTTTAAGGACAGCGGCATGCAGGTGGAGGTCCTCACGGAAGAACAGCTTGCCCTCTTTAAGGAGGCGGTGGCGGACGTGACGGAGGAACTGAAGGAAGACTACGGCGAGGCGGCCTGTGCCGCATTCGGCATCGAATAGGAGGGGGCTGTTATGTTAGAAAAAATTGAAAAGGTGGTAGCCTGTGCCTGTGTATCCGTGATGGCGGTGCTGGTCTTTGCCAACGTCATCGCCCGCTATGTATTCAACAATTCCCTGGCATTCTCCGACGAGATGTCCACCTATCTGTTCGTGCTCATGAGCTTTATGGGAACGGCCATTGCGGCCCGCCGTCAGGCCCACCTGGGGCTTTCCATCGTCACGGACAAGGTAAGCCCCAAGGCGCGGCTCATTATCAACGTGACCACCTATGGGATCGCGGCCCTGTTCTGCCTGCTGATCGTGATCTTCGGCATCCAGATGGTCGCAAGCCAGTACCGGATGGGGCAGGAGACGGCCACCATGCAGTGGCCGGAGTGGATCTACGGTTCCTTTGTCCCGGTGGGGGCGGCCTTTTCCATGGCGGCCTTCATCGAGGGCATCATCGACATGGTCAAGGGACATTCCGGGGAAGACGGCCCTGCGCCGCAGAAAGGAGAGGAATAAATGACTGGTATCGTGTTATTGGGACTTTTTGTGCTTCTTTTGGTGTTCGGTGCGCCCATCGCCGTCTGCCTGGGCATGTCCAGCGTGGCGGCCATTCTGGTCCAGGGGGCGGGCAAGCCCGTCGACGCCATCATGAGCGTGCTTCCCAGGCTCTGCTCCTCCGCCAGCAGTAAGTTTGTTCTGCTTGCCATCCCCTTTTTCATCCTTTCCGGCAACGTCATGGAGAAGGCGGGGATTTCCGGCCGGCTGATCAACCTGGCGGAGAAGTGCCTGGGACACATCAAAGGGGGAATGGCGATCGTCTGCGTGGTGGTCTCCTGTTTCTTTGCGGCCATCTCCGGTTCCGGCCCCGCCACGGTGGCGGCCCTGGGGCTGATCATGATCCCGGCCCTCATAAAGGCCGGCTATCCGGCGGCCTTCTCCTGTGCGCTGATCGCGGCCGGGGGAGCCATCGGCGTGGTGATTCCGCCCTCCATCACCTTTGTGGTCTACGGCTCCATCGCGGACGCTTCGATTACCGACCTGTTTTTGTCCGGCCTGGTTCCGGGACTCTGCATGGGCGCAGGGCTGATCGTCACGGCCCTCCTGGTGGGCAGGAAATTGGATTTAAAGGTTCTTCCCAGGGCGACGGGGAAGGAGCGCTGGCAGGCGTTCAAGGGAGCCTTCTGGGGACTTCTGATGCCGGTCATCATCCTGGGCGGCATTTACGGCAGCATTTTCACGCCCACGGAGGCGGCGGCCGTGTCCGTGTTCTACGGGCTGGCGGTTGGGGTCTTCGTCTATAAGGAGCTGAATGTGAAGAAGATCATCAGTATCCTGGTGGATTCCTGCAGCACCACGGCCACGGTCATGTTCATCACCATGGGTGCAACCCTTTTCGGCTATGTGCTGACCCGCGCCAGGTTGGATCTGGCCATCAAGGGCTTCATGCTGGCCATCACGGGAGGCAACTGGATCATCTTCTTCCTCATCGTCAACGTGGTGCTGCTGATCGCCGGCTGCTTCCTGGACTCCACCTCGGCCCTCTACATCTTCACGCCGCTCTTTGCGCCGGTGGCCCTGGAGCTGGGAATCCATCCGATTCACCTGGGCGTGGTCATGATCGTCAACCTGGCCATCGGCCTCTTCACGCCGCCGGTGGGGGTGAACCTCTACGTGGCCTGCGGCATCGGGGACATCAAGATCGAGGAGATTACGAAGGGCATCGTCCCCTGCCTGATTGCCGAGCTGGTCATCCTCCTGCTGGTCACCTACCTCCCCTTCATCTCCACGATGTTCGTGGGGGGATGAGCCGGGGACTGCTACAGACCTTCATGGCGCCGGACACCGGCGCCACACCGAAGGCGTACCTTGTGAAGTGGCACTCGTTTAGCGCCAACCGGAGCTGAGCATCACCCTGAATATCCGCTCTGACAGGAAGAAAAATGGTTCTTTCTAAGCCAGAACCATTTGAAAGCCGTCGGTACTTAGAGAGTTCCGAGCCTAAGCGAAGGAAGTCTCTTATGTACCGCTACGAGCTTTCGAAGTACCGAGACTACTATGAGTCCTTGTTTTGTCAGGAAGTAAATCGTTTTTTTCTAAGCTAGAACCGTATAAAAGCCGCCGGTACTTAGTGGTTTCCAAGCGGCAGCGCCGGAAAACACTTAGTATCCGCTGCGAGCTTTTATGAGCGGGAGCGTGTTCTGGCGTGAAAAGAACCGATTTACTTCCGTGTTGCCGGAGCAAACCGTCATTTTTCACAAAAACAGATAGCACATTTTGGTAAAAACGTAAAACCTGCAAAACTCTCTTGACTTTGTCAGACAAAGTGGTATAGTTAAAGTGTCATTTGTCAGACATACTACATACGATCAATAAAAAACATCCAAGAACATGCATAACGGCAAGGCAACAGAGCAGCAAATGTTTCACGCAACTATTAAAACGTTCAACAATGAGGTGATTTCTATGAAAGACGTATCCATGAAAGATCTGAAGAATGCGGCCACGAAAATGCGCATGAAGGTGATCGACATGATCTACAAGGCGCAGTCGGGCCATCCCGGCGGCTCCCTCTCGGCGGCGGATTTTGTAACTGCCTGCTATTTTAGGTACATGAACATTGACCCGAAAAATCCCCGCTTGGAGGACCGGGACCGCATGGTGCTCTCCAAAGGCCATGTGTGCCCCATCCAGTACGCCTGCCTGGCGACGGTGGGATTCTTCCCGGAGGAGGAGCTTGACACCCTGCGGAAGGAGGGCTCCAAGCTTCAGGGCCATCCTTCCATGAACAAATGCCCCGGCATCGACATCTCCACGGGCTCCCTGGGACAGGGGCTGGCCTGTGCGGCCGGGATGGCCATGGCGGCGAAGCTGGATCAGAAGGACTACAAGGTGTTCTGCGTGGTCGGCGACGGCGAGGCCCAGGAGGGCGAGATCTGGGAGGCCGCCAACACGGCCCACAAATACGGCCTTGACAACCTGGTTACCTTTGTGGACGTCAACAACCTGCAGCTTGACGGCACCTGCGACGAGGTCATGCCCAACGGCGACCTGGGGGAGAAGTTCAGGGCTTTCGGCTGGGAGGTCATCGAGATTGACGGCCACAGCATGGAGGAGATTGTGGCGGCGCTGGATAAGTGTTATGTCTCCAAAAACGGAAAGCCGAAATGCCTGTTTGCCCACACGGTCAAGGGCAAGGGTGTTTCCTTCATGGAGAATCAGTGCGGCTGGCACGGAGTCGCTCCCAATGAGGAGCAGTATAAGCAGGCGATGGCGGAGCTGGAAGCCCAGCTCATCAAATAAGCGAGGAGGGCTATGACAATGAGTGAGAAGAAGATGATACCGACCCGTGACGGCTTTGGAAGGGAAATTGTAGAGCTTGGCAAGAAGAATTCGGACATTCTGGTGGTGGACATTGATATCGGGAAGAGCTGCAAGACCGGGGAATTCCGCAAGGAACTGCCGGACCAGTATCTCAACGTGGGGATTGCGGAGCAGAACGGAGCGGGCTTTGCCGCCGGGCTTGCCACCTGCGGAAAGATTCCTTTCGTGGTCACCTATGCGGTGTTCGGCTCCCTGCGCATGTGTGAGATGATCCGCCAGGAAATTTGCTATCCCAACCTGAACGTGAAGATCGCCTGCTCCCACGGCGGCGTGACTCCGGCCAACGACGGCGCTTCCCATCAGTCCATCGAGGACATGGGGGTCCTCAGGACTATTCCTAATATGACGGTCATCATGCCCGCCGACTACAACGCCGCCAGGAAGCTTTGCCGGGAAGCGGTAGAGACCTACGGCCCCATGTACCTGCGCTTTACCAGGGACGCAGTGCCCCAGATTTACGATGAGGATGTGGAACTCACCATCGGCAAGGCCCACCGGATCCGGGACGGAAAGGACGTGGCCATTATCGCCAACGGCGACACGGTCCGCCTGGCCATCGAGGCGGCGGAAACCCTGGAGAAGGAAGGGATTTCGGCGAGGGTACTGGATATGCACACCATCAAGCCCTTGGACGTGGAGGCGGTGACGGCCGCCGTCAATGAGATCGGGAAGATTATCACCGTGGAAGACCACAACATCCTGAACGGCCTTGGCTCTGCGGTCTGCGAGGTCGTCGCCGAGATGGGGAAAGGCCTTGTGAAGCGGGTTGGCATCCAGGACCAGTTCGGCCAGTCGGCTCCCTATGAGCGGCTTTTGGAGCTCAACGGCATTACCGCCGGAAATATTGTTAAGATCGCAAAAAGAATGCAGTGATTTTTGTGGGTAATTGCGGAGCTCAAAAACTTGTCGAATATTCTGACAATATTTCCGGGAAAAGCCCTCTGCGCCGTGGAAGCAAGACCGGAGAAGGCAGGAGTTTCCGAGTGACTTCTGCGGTTCTGGGCTTGCTGGAACGTTTGGCGCTGCAAGCTTTGGACGGACATATTGGCAGAATATTCCCGCAATCTCATATTTCGCAATTACCCAAGTGATTTTTGAATAAGGAGGATACCATCATGTTTGATTTTAAAGACCAGGTTGTTTTGATCACGGGGGCCGGTTCCCCCAGGGGAATGGGACGGGTGTTTGCACACTCCTTCGCCGGGCTGGGCGCAAAGGTCGTGCTCTGCGACATTAATAAGGAAGGTGTTGACGCCAACGTGAAAGAGTTGAAGGAAGCGGGATTCGAGGCGGCGGGCTTTGCCGGCAATCTCTGTGAGGAAGAAAACGTGGCGTCGTTGGTGGAGTCGGTGGTGAAGCTCTACGGCCGCATCGACGTGCTGGTCAACAATGCCGGGATTTCCCAGAAGGTCACTGTGGCGGACATGACCCTTGGCGACATGCAGAGGATTTTCAGCGTCAACATGTTCGGCCTGTTCCTCTTAACCAAGGCGGTCTGCGAGGTGATGAAGAAGCAGAACTACGGCCGCATCGTCCATCTGTCTTCCGTCTCCGGAAAGCGGGGCGGTGGCGTCTTCGGCGGAGCCCATTATTCTGCATCCAAGGCGGCCGTGCTGGGCTTTTCCAAGAACCTGGCCAGGGAGGTGTCCCAGTACGGGATCACCACCAACTGCGTGTGCCCCGGCTTAATCAACACGGACATCTGGAAGAGCATGTCCCCGGAGCAGGCGAAGCCGGTCATCGACGCCATCCCCATGGGACGCCCCGGAGAGCCGGATGAGGTGGCCGCCGCCATCGTGTTCCTGGCTTCCCGGGAGGCCTCCTATATCACCGGTGAGGAGATCGACATCAACGGTGGGTCCCATATGGACTAAAATGTGGGTGCGTAAAGGCGGAACCGTCGGTTAATGCCGATTTCATTCCATGATTTTTGTAAAAAGAAGAATCCCATGGAACATTCAGAGTAAGAAGGGGAGGCTGAAAAAATAAGGCCAGTGGATTGTGGCGCCCTGAAATAAGCTTGATAAAATGAACAGAGAGAATCCCACAGGATGTCAGAGCTTGAAAAAACCTGAATCCAGGGGATTCTCTCTGCTCTTATCCGCAGAAGTTCCTGATGGAACTTGGAAAAGGGTATGCGTTTGTGGCAAGGCAGCGGCACATTCATTTTGAAAATACAGAAAATTATGCATCAGGATGTTGGGGAGACGGAGGTGAAACGGGTGCAGTCTGCGAAGCGGGAAATCCGCACGCGTTTTGCACCTTTTTGAAGATGGACCTATGTCAATACTTTGGACAAAAAAAGTTGAAAG
>CAJUOF010000009.1 GCA_910587905.1 uncultured Lachnospiraceae bacterium | reverse complement strand
TCGGCGTCCTCCACGGCTCCGTGGTGGGCGGTATCATCATCGGCGTGGCCGAGGCCCTGGCGGTGACTTACCTGGGGGGAAGCTTCCGGAGCGCCACCGCGTATATCGTGTTGTTTATTGTGCTTCTCATCAGGCCTTCGGGACTGTTCGGCAAGGACAATATTGTGAAGGTGTAAAGGAGACTGACCATGGGAAAATTAAGTTCTGTTTATGATTCGTTCGTGGATTTCATCCTTAAGCATAAAAGGATTGTCCTCCCGGCCTTCCTGGTCCTTTTGGCGGTCGTCCCCCTGGTGATCAAGAGCCAGTACGTGATCCGGGTGTTCTGTCTGATCGGTATTTACTGTATCCTGACCCTGAGCCTGAATCTGATCGCCGGCTATATGGGACAGTCTTCCATGGGGCACGCGGCCCTCTATATGATGGGAGCTTATTTTTCGGGGCTCCTGGGGGCGAAGCTTGGCTGGCCTTTCTGGATCACGCTGGTGTTCGGCATCCTGGGAGGGGCCCTCGGCGGACTGCTTCTGGGTTTTGCCACCATGAAGCTTTCGGCCGGATACCTCTCGGTCATCACCCTGGCCTTCGGCGAGGTGGTGGAGATGGTGGTGCTCAACTGGAATTCGGTGACCAACGGACCTCTGGGCGTTCGGGGCATCCCCCGTCCCAACTTGTTTGGCTGGGAGCTTACGCCCACCAACGGCGGGTTTTACTGGCTGATGTTGGTACTGGTCATCGTGGCGGTGTTAGTGAGCATGTGCGTGGTCAACTCCAAGTTCGGGCGGGCCGTCAGGGCCATCAAGGAGGACGAGCTGGCGGCGAAGCTGATGGGGGTCCACACGGCGGCCTACAAGGTGCAGACCATCGTGCTCTCCGGGGCCATGGCGGGGATGGCGGGAGCTTTCTATGCTTCCATGAACCGCTACATTGACGCGGCCACTTTCAGTTTCGACATTTCCATGACGATTCTCTGTATCGTGATCTTCGGCGGGATGGGCTCCATTCCCGGCATGATCGTGGGCTCTGCCCTGCTGATCTCCTTCCCGGAGGTGCTTAGGTCTCTGGCGGATTACCGGTTCGTGGTCTACGGGCTGCTTTTGATCCTGATGATGCGGTTCCGTCCCCAGGGTCTTCTGGGGGGCCTTAGCAGGAGGCCTTATCAGTTGCCGGCGGGAGTTTCTAGGCCGGAGAAGCCGGACGGGGGCGGCGGCGCAGAAGAAGGGAAGAAGGTGAGTTAGATGGCGCTTTTGGAAGTGAAAGGGATCACGAAGGTGTTCGGCGGCCTGAAGGCGGTCGAGAACGTGGAATTCAAGGTGGACCAGGGGGAGATCATCAGCATCATCGGCCCCAACGGCGCCGGGAAAACTACCATATATAATATGCTGACCGGGGTGTACAAGGTGGACGGCGGTGCCATCACTTTTGAGGGGAGGGACATTCACAACCGTCCGCCCAGGGAGATCGTGAAGGCGGGCATCGCGAGGACGTTCCAGAACATCCGCCTGTTCCCCACCATGCGGGTCATTGAAAACGTGCTTCTGGGGGAGCACATCAACGTGAAGTATCATTTCTGGGATCTGTTATTCAAGACGCCCAAATACAGGCGGGAGGAAAAGGCGGCCCACCAGAGGGCCATCGACCTTCTGGCGTCTCTGGATTTGGCCGACGAGATCGACAATTACGCGAAAAACCTTCCTTACGGCATGCAGCGGAAGCTGGAGATCGCCAGGGCCCTGGCCACCAACACGAAGCTGATCATCCTGGATGAGCCGGCGGCCGGCATGAATCCCCAGGAGTCGGAGGAGCTGATGGAGTTCATCCGTTCCTTACGGGAGCGGGGGGAGACGATCCTCCTGATCGAGCATGATATGAACGTGGTCATGAATATTTCCGACCGGATCTATGTCATTGACCACGGGAGGAAAATTGCGGAGGGCCTGCCGAAAGAGATCGCGAAGAATCCTGAGGTGATCAAGGCTTATCTGGGAAGTGGAGGTGCGGCTGGTGCAAAAGAAAATGCTTGAGGTGATCGACCTCCATACGAATTATGGAAGCATTGAGGCCTTGAAGGGCATCAACCTGGAGGTTTACGAGGATGAGATCGTGACCTTGATCGGGAGCAACGGCGCGGGCAAGAGCACGACGCTCAGCAGTATCACCGGGATCGTGCCTTCTGCCAGCGGGCAGATTTTGTTTGAGGGCACGGACATCACGAAGATGAAGGCTTCCGACATTACGAAGTTGGGCATCGGCGTGTCCCCGGAGGGCCGGGAGGTGTTCGGGGGCTTGAGCGTCCAGGAAAATTTGAAGATCGGGGCCTATACCAGGAAGGACAAGAAGGAGGTCGCGGAGTCTTTTGAGATGGTGTATGACCTTTTTCCCCGCCTGGCGGAGCGGAAGAAGCAGTCGGCGGGAACTCTTTCCGGCGGCGAACAGCAGATGCTTGCCATCGGGCGGGCGCTCATGAGCAAGCCGAAGCTTTTGCTCCTGGACGAGCCGTCCATGGGCCTGGCCCCCAACCTGGTGGATCTGATTTTTGAACTGATCGTCCGTATCAACAAGGCCGGCACGACCATCCTGCTCATCGAGCAGAATGCCAACATGGCCCTCCAGATCGCGGACCGGGGCTATGTGCTGGAGACGGGGAAGGTGACGCTCTCCGACGATGCGAAGGTGCTGCAGGCCAACGACGACGTGCGGAAGGCTTACTTGGGTTCTGCGGAATAATGACGACGGGGGAGGAAAATTAGCATGAAAACCTGGTATATTCCGGATGCGTTTTATCCGGGCAGCAAGAACGGCGAGTATGTGAGCCATGAGGCCATCTGTTTTCTCAATGTGGGCCATGAGGATGCGCTGGTGTCCATGACGCTCTATTTTGAGGACAGGGAGAAGCTGGAGGGGTTCTCGGTGGTGGTGCCGGGGGAGCGGACGGTCCACTGCCGCATGGACCGGATCAGGAACCGGGACGGGGTGCCGGTTCCCACGGACACGCCATACGCGGTGAAGGTGGAGTGTGAGACGGAACTCGCGGTCCAGTACACGAGGGTGGACACGACCCAGGCGGAGCTCGCCATCGCGACCACGATTGTATAGGTGATTGCGAAACCGCAAAACCTGGAAAGGATTCTGACAATTGCATCCAGGAAAAGCCCTCTGC
>CAJUOF010000008.1 GCA_910587905.1 uncultured Lachnospiraceae bacterium | reverse complement strand
CTTTCAACAGAAGGAGGAAGAATGACATGGGATATTTGGGAGAGGATGTCAAAAAACTAGGTTTCGGCCTTATGAGGCTGCCGCAGAAGGACGGGGCCATTGACCTGGAGGAGACCAAGAAGATGGTGGACCGTTTTATGGAAGCGGGTTTTACTTACTTTGACACGGCCTGGGCTTATGCGGGCAGCGAGGACGCAATCCGTCAGGCCCTCGTGGAACGGTATCCGAGGGAGAAATTCACGCTGGCCACCAAGAATGCGGCCTGGATTGACTGCAAGAGCCGGGAGGACGCCGTGGCCCAGTTCGAGACGTCCCTAAAGCAGACAGGGGCGGGCTATTTTGATTTTTACCTGTTACATAACCTGGGCGAGGGGAGGACCCACTTCTTCGACGACTTCGACATGTGGAGCTTCGTGAAGGAGAAGAAGGCGGAGGGTCTGATCAAACACATCGGCTTCTCCTTCCATTCCACGCCGGAAGAGCTGGAAGAGATTTTAAAGGCCCATCCGGAGGCGGAGTTTGTCCAGCTCCAGATCAATTACGGCGACTGGGAGAACCCGGCGGTCCAGTCCAGGGCCGTCTACGAGATGGCGAGGAAGTACGGCAAGCCGGTGGTGATCATGGAGCCGGTCAAAGGCGGAATGCTGGCCAGCCCTCCTGAGTCCGTGGAAGAGATTTTCAAGAAGGCGGAGCCGGAAGCCTCCTGCGCCTCCTGGGCGATCCGGTTTGCCGCAGACCTTCCCGGAGTCATCACGGTGCTCTCCGGCATGAGCAGCCTGGAGCAGATGGAGGACAATCTGTCCTATATGAAGGACTTTAAAGGGCTTTCCGACGGGGAGCGGGAGGTTCTTGACGAGGCCAGGGAGGTTCTTGCGGGGATTCCCCTGATCCCCTGCACCTCCTGCAATTACTGCGCCAAGGTCTGTCCGGGGAACATCGGGATCTCCGGCTCCTTCACGGCCCACAACTACCTGACCCTCTACAACAACCTGGAGGCGGCGAAGAACCAGGAGGGCTGGCTGGTGGGACGCCACGACAAAAAGAGCGCTTCTGAATGCCTGAAATGCGGGAAATGTGAGGAGGTCTGCCCTCAGCACATCAAGATTCGGGAGGAACTGGAGCGGGTGGCGAAGGCCTTCGCATAAAAGTTCAGCAGAATAAACGGTTTTCGGACCTATTTTGGGGACGGCCGCCAAAAGTCGACAGAAACAGACCTGCTTCTGTCGATTTCGGCGGCTGTTTTTCGTTGCCTTTTCCGCACCTTTTTTCGTATAATGGGGAAGTACCACCGCATTTGAAAAAGGAGGAAGAAAAATGGCAAAACTACAGGTGGCTATTGCTGACGACAACGAAAGAATTTTGCAGCTATTGGATAATATCATCAGCCGGGATGATGAATTTGAGGTGGTTGGAAAAGCGAACAACGGGGAAGAAGCCTATAGTCTCATAAAAGAAAAAGAACCGGACATCATGCTACTGGACATTATCATGCCGAAGCTGGACGGGCTGTCCGTCATGGAGAAGGTGGGGAAGGATCAGGCCCTCAAGAAACGGCCGGAGTTCATCGTGATCACCGCCATCGGGCAGGAGCGCATCACGGAGGACGCCTTCCACCTGGGGGCCTCCTACTACATCATGAAGCCCTTTGACTCGGACATGGTGATAAACCGGATGAAGCATATCGGCAAGGGGAAGAGCCGGGGAGGGGAAAACCGGAGGATCGCCCCCTACGAGAGCAAGGAGCAGTACATCGAGCGGAATCTGGAGACGGACGTGACCAGCCTGATCCACGAGATGGGCGTGCCGGCCCACATCAAGGGCTACAGCTACCTGCGGGATGCCATCATCCTGGCGGTGTCCGACATGGAGATGCTCAATTCCATCACCAAGCTCCTGTACCCGACCATCGCAAAAATGCACCAGACCACGCCCAGCCGGGTGGAGCGGGCCATCCGCCACG
>CAJUOF010000007.1 GCA_910587905.1 uncultured Lachnospiraceae bacterium | reverse complement strand
TGGTGATGGGCTTTTTCCAGGTTTTGACGTAGGGCTCGATGCCTTTCACAATGATCGGCGCACGGAACACGGTGCCGTCCAGAATCGCCCGGATGGTTCCGTTGGGGCTCTTCCACATCCCCCTGAGACCATATTCCTTCACCCGGTCCGCATTGGGAGTGATGGTGGCACATTTGACCGCCACCTTATATTTCTTCGTGGCTCTGGCCGCCGCCTCCGTCACATGATCCTCCGACTCATCCCGGTGTTTAAGCCCCAGATCATAATATTCCGTTTTTAACTCCACAAAAGGAAGCAGAAGTTCCTCCTTGATCATCTTCCACAAAACGCGGGTCATCTCGTCTCCATCCATCTCCACGATGGGATTTTGCATTTTGATTTTTTCCATCATCAATTATCCTCCTGAAACGAAGGTCCATTCTCCCGGACGCTTCGCCTTTTCATTATAGGCGCAATTGATGTCGGTGTCAACAAAAGAAAACCCTTGCCAAATCATGGTTTTTGGTATAAAATTTTATAGAATCTATATGCACTTTTGATCTTTCAAGTAAAGGAGAACTTTCACATGAGCAAGAAAAATGTCATTGTCGGACAGTCCGGCGGCCCTACCTCCGTCATCAACTCCAGCCTTTACGGTGTTGTGACCGGTTTCCTGGGTTCTGAGAAGATTGACAAAATCTACGGTATGGTAAACGGAATTGAAGGCTTCCTGGCCGGAAAGACGACGACGCTTTCTGACCTGAGCAGGGAAGAGCTGGAGATTTTACAGACCACTCCCGCTTCTTATTTAAAATCTTGCCGATTTAAGCTTCCGGAGGATTTAAACGATCCGGTATACCCTGCGCTTCTCAAGAAATTTGAAGAGATGAATATCGGTTATTTCTTCTACATCGGCGGAAATGATTCCATGGATACGGTTTCCAAGCTGTCCCGCTATGGCGAGAAGGTGGGCACCGGCATTCTCTTCATGGGCGTTCCCAAGACCATCGACAACGATTTGATCGTCACCGACCATACCCCCGGCTATGGCAGCGCCGCCAAATATGTGGCTACCACGGTCCGCGAATGTGCGTTGGATGCGGGAGTTTACGCTGCCCCCTGTGTCACGGTCGTGGAGATCATGGGCCGTCATGCCGGCTGGCTCACCGCCGCTTCTGTCCTGGCAAGAAAGTTCGAGGGAGATGCCCCTCATCTGATCTACCTGCCTGAGACCGCATTCGATCTGGACCAATGCCTGGCCGACGTGAAAAAATGTCTGGAAAAAACCAACAGCGTGGTTGTCTGCATTTCCGAGGGCATCGCAGACAAAGACGGCAAGTTTATCTGCGAATATGCCGGCGGCGGCGATGGAGCCGTGGACAGCTTCGGTCACAAGAAACTGACAGGCAGCGGCAAATATCTGTCTGAGTTCATCGGTGAGAAGCTTGGCGTCAAGGTTCGTTCCCTGGAATTCAGCATCATCCAGAGATGCGGTGCTTCCCTCGCCTCCGCGACAGATATCGAAGAAGCTGCCATGGCCGGTTCTGTGGCTGCAAAGGCGGCTCTGGAAGGTAAGAGCGGTATGATGGTCGCCTTCATCCGGGAGCCTGGTGACGAGTACAAGATCACCTACCAGCTCACCGACGTCAATGAGGTCTGCAACAAAGAGAAACCTTTCCCTGCGGAATGGATCACCGACCATGGAACCAACATCGGCGACGGTTACGTGAAATACGCCCTTCCTCTGATCCAGGGCGCTTCCCCCGTAAAACTGGTGAACGGCCTTCCCGCTTTCTTAGATCTGGCAACCACCTTGAAATAAGATTTTCCTTTAAACGTTGACTGAACATCGTTCCTCCTACCGGCAAGCCGGTGGGAGGAATTTTTTGCAATAGAATTCTCCTACAATAGAATCCCCTGATTTCCAACCTCTGTTCCCGGATAAAAATATTGCAAAATCTCGGTATAACTTTTCCCCTGCCCTGCCAGGGCACTGGCTCCTGTCTGGCTCATGCCTACGCCATGACCAAAACCACCTCCGTGGAGAATATAGCCGGTTAACGTCTCCCCATCCTTTAATTCTTCCAGCCAAAAACTGGCGCTGGGTAAAATGGAACGCCCGTCCGAGGTGGTTCCGTCCTGTTTTGTATAGATATCATTCCTATTTCCCAAGAAAGCCCGAATAGGGCCGGAACGAACAATCTGCACCACTCCTTCCGCTCCCTCCACCAAAAGGGTCTCCGCCATACCGCTTACGGACCTGGCCTGCACGGAAACAGAACGAACGCTCCCTATGGTGGTCTGCCCCGTCGAGGGTTGAAAGTTCCCGTCTGCTGCCTGAAAGCGCACCAACTCCCTGTGGGTTTGGGCATAGCCGGCCAGAAAGCCGTTCATCCGCTCCGTCAGTCCTTCCAGGGTCACGGTGGTCTCCCACCGATACCAGGGCGCGGAACACTCCAAATTTCCGGAATCTGTCTTTCCCAAATAGTCCCGGAAAGCCGCTTCCGACGACAGATCCGGTGCCTCCCCTCCGGACATGTAGATCCGTTTCAGATAAGGAGCTTCCCCCTCGTCACTCCCCCACACAGACATGTCATTGCCATAGCCGGAAGAACTGGCATAGTAATAAGCCGTCACCAGGCTTCCATTGTAACTCAGCACCTGCCCCTCTGTCTCTTTCACCGCCTGTCTGGTCAGCTCATCAGTCTCCGTATTGTTATAGACCTGAAAATTGGTCGTGTCATCCACATGGGCCCCATAGGAACTGTAAGCGCTCCCCATGATCTGACGGTATGCATAGCTTCTGGCACAGACAGCCTGAGCTTTCAGCGCTTCCAACCCGTAGCTCTCCGGCATTTCGCTGGGCACCACGTAGCAGAGATAAGTCTCCACATCCACCTCATTGATGACCACCAGTCCCGACTCTGTGAGGGCCACCTCAGCCGTCCCCTCATACCATGGTGCCCCCTGCTTCCTGGAAAAGGAAGTAAAATTGACCTTCCCCCCTTCCTCCGGCACAATCCGAACTCTTCCTTCCGAAAGCCTCTCATCCCCGGGGAGAAGTTCCACCACCTCTCCCGCCTCATGATGTTCCTCTCCCTCTTTTCCATAGAGCAGAGAAAATCCCCTGTCTGCGGTAAACGTTGCCTTCTCGTGATACAGGGAACTGTTCGAAGCGTCAGTCAAAAGTATCCTGATATTCACAGCTTTCACATGTTCTCCCATCAGGGCCGCGCAAATTTTTCCTCCACCCACCACATATTCTGCCTGCTCATATCCCACGGTCAAGCTTTCCTTGGGAAGCACATGAAATCCTCCCACCCGCTCAATCACCTGGAACTGTTCGGCCAAAGGCACTTTTCCGTAGCCCTCAATCTCTGCCTCCGTATCTCCCAGGGCCAATAGCTTTCCATGGATCCGTTCCTTTTTTAGAGAAATGACACTCACATTCCCATCCTTCATGGTAAGGTCCGCCAGGTTCTGACCGCAGGATTCCCCTTCGGTTCCGACAGGAAAATTCCTCCAGACACCATAAAGATAAGCATTCAAGTTCCCGTCCTCGTATGCATCGATCCAAACATTTTCATATGTAATTTCGTCTGAGACAGTCTCCAACACCATGAGCAGATCCCCGCCCTTTACCTTGGCCTTCACGCTCCTGTCCACCAGCTTGTCCAGGGACAGCCCCTCAAAGGAAAAAGGTCCTCTGTCTGTGTAGACCTCCCAGGCCCCTGCCCCGGAAATCTGGTTTGGCGTTCCCACCAAAACAAGCTCCAATTCTTCGGTCTGCCCTTCTGGGTCATATTTTGCAAGAAAGGCTTCATAAAACGAGAGCCACCCCTCTTCCGTGACACTTCCTTTTTTCCCCTGCCCGTTTGTCAGCTCTTCAAATTCTCCACTCATGTCAAGTCTTTCAGCCATAGCCGCCAAATCTTCATACGTCAAAGCTCCCCCCATGGCTGTTCGGTCCGCCGGAATCTGCTCTGTGTCCCATATTCCTCTCTCATAAAGATATTCCGCATAAGGCACATACCAATTCTCCCGATCTTCCTGAGAAAATTGTTCCGCCGCCGCCGCAATCTCCTCCTTTCCCGCCAGCACCAAGGCCGTCTGCCTGGCGGCCAGAGCTCTGGAAACACCAATCCTCTGTCCTCCTCCTTCCAGAAAAACCCAGGCCGTAAGCCCCGCTCCAAGGAGCACAAGGACAAAGATGGCCTGTAAAATTTTTGTTCTGTGTTCACCGTTCATGGAGTTCCTCCTTTTATGTGCAATCGAGCAGGGGAGAATCCTTTTCCCTGCTCGCCGCGCGCCCCATGTGCCGCTTCTAGCGGCATGGGGCTGCGAATAAAAAAGACAGCATATTATTAATATAATATGCTGTCCTTATCTTTCGTATTCCCCCGAAATGCCGGTTCCTGCACTTTTGATTCCTAGCCCTCGCCAGGTTGGGCAACCGCAAATAAATTTCTGCCATCCACTCTATGGAGGCCCGACATCCACTTATTAATATAGGAATCCCGTATTACAATCTGTAGGTTCAAAACATACAGGAATTATCGAACATTCCAGGTAGAAGTACAAAGCGTTTTTTCTATTAGCTATTATATACCAGAAGCCCTTATCTGACAAGGGAAATTTCTGGCAAATTTGCAGGAAACGGATTTTTTTCACCTTTTATCCTTTGGCCGTGACATCTCTGATACTTTCATTGACAAAACAGTTGCTTTCGTTTATACTAGAAGCGCTTTGACTTTTTACAAGAACTGAAAATCGGCTTTTTACAGGGGAGACGGCAATGAGTACAAACAATACCAGCTTAAAAGATCAGATTTACGACTCTATCTACAACGACATCCTGCTCGGCGTTTATCCTCCGGACCACGTGTTCAACGAAAAAGGGCTGATGGAGAAGTTCAATGTCAGCCGCGCTCCGATCCGTGAGGCGCTGGTAGAACTGTGCGGAGAGAAAATTTTATACAGCATTCCCTATTATGGTTATAAAATCACTCCCCTCACCGAAGAGGATGTGGCAAATACCAAGTCCTACCGCTGTGTTCTGGAATGCGGTTTCATGACGGAAAACTGGGGGATGTTCACTCCGGAGACCATAAAGGAACTGGAAATCGCCAACCTAAAAGATTTAAAGAGAAAAGAAAAAACAGACGCAATCACCCACTGGAACGACAACATCCGGTTCCATTTAGCCTTCTTCGAGTTATATGGCAACCAATATGCTTATCAGCTTCTCCGGTCCGCCATGACTCTCCAGACCAGGGCCTATGCACAGACCCGCTGGGCGGAGTACCATTCCAGGCAGTTCCACGAGGTGCCGGCCTTCCATGGTTCCATTCTGGAAGCCATCCGACAGGACAATCTGGAATTGGCTGTCAGTCTCCTAAAAGCGGACATCATCAGCATTTAAAATATAAATAATAAGAAGCAGGCCGCCGAACTTTCCATCGCAGACATGACGGAAAACACGTCAACTGTTTGTCCATGGAAATTGGGGAGGCCTGCTCCTTTCTTCATTCCAAATCTTCCCCGCAGCTTACGCTGCGGGGAGTCACTTTTATCCGGGAGACATCCGCTTCTATTCTAGGAAGAACAGAAGGTCTCATTGTGGAGCAGCTTGTGCTCCTTGCCTTTTAAGAATCCCTCGTACAAAGATACAATCATCGGGTTCTCGTCGCACTTCTTCACCACGGAGACGTTATCCGCCTTATAGATGCCTTCCGCCCTGGCACCCTTGTCCTTGAGACCCGCCAGCCTGGGCTGTCCGCCGCCCATGACGCAGCCCCTCCGGCAGGCCATGACTTCGATCAGGTGGAATTCCTTCTCGCCGCTCTTCACCTGCTCCATGACGGTCCTGGCGTTGGCCAGGCCGCTGACGACGCAGATCTTCACGTCCATCCCGTCATAAGGAATCGAGAATTCCTTGATAAAGCCTTCCTGACGGACGCCGCACTCGGCGATGCTGTCCATGGTCTCTTTGCTGTGGTCGGGGGCCAGGCGTCTGATCACGGCCTCGGTCACGCCGCCGGTCACGCCGAAGATCACGCCGCCGCCGGAGCCGAATCCGAAGGGAATGTCGGAAGCTTCCGACTCCAGTTCCGCAAAATCAATGCCGGTGGTGCGGATCATCTTGATGAGCTCCGTGGTCGTGATCACGTAATCCGTGTCGATCTCGCCTTCCGTGTAGCTGTTGGCCCGCTTCGCCTCCATCTTCTTTGCCGTACAGGGCATGAAGGAGACCATGACCGTCTTCTTTCCTTCTGCCTTTTCCGGATCCCTGAAATATTCCTTCACCACCGCCGACAGCATTCCCTGAGGGGAACGGCAGGTGGAGACGTTGTCCTTAAAGTCGGGGAACTGCTCGCCCACGAACTTCACCCACGCCGGACAGCAGGAGGTGAGGAGCGGCAGCGTCCCGCCGTTTTTCACCCGGTCCAAAAACTCCGCCGACTCTTCCATGATCGTAAGGTCCGCGCTGAAGGTGGTGTCATAGACCTCGTCAAAGCCCATCCGGTGAAGGACATTGACGATCTTGCCCATGACGCTCTTGCCTTTCGTAAGGCCGAAGGCATCTCCCACCGCCACCCGGACGGCGGGGGCCACCTGGGCCACTACCCGCACCGTGGGATCCGCCAGAGCGGCCCATACTTCTTCCTGATTGTCCCGGATGCTGATGGCCCCGGTGGGACAGAACACCCGGCACTGGCCGCAGTTGACGCAGTCCGTGGTTGCGATCTCCCGGTCAAAGGCCGGCATAACCATGGCCTCGGAGCCACGGTGGGCAAAGCCCAGGGCGCCGACGCCCTGCAGCTCGCTGCAGACCCGGACGCAGTTGCCGCAGAGGATGCACTTGTTGGGATCGCGTACAATGGAAGGAGAACTGAAATCCAGAGGGCGCTCCTCCCTGTAATTCTGGAACCGGACCTCGCTCACACCGAACCGGCGTGCCAGCTCCAGAAGGTTGCAGTTGTCATTCTTCACGCAGGTGGTGCAGTCCCTGCAGTGGGCCGCCAGCAAAAGCTCGATGATCATCTTCCGGTACTTTTTCAGCTTTCCCGTGTTGGTGTAAATGACCATCCCGTCCCTGGGCTCCTCCGAGCAGGACGCGAAGGTCCTTCCCCTGTCATCCTCCACCGTACACAGACGGCAGGCGCCGAAGGTGGAAAGCTCGGAATGATAGCAGAGGGTCGGAATGTCGATCCCCGCTTTCCGGATAATAGACAGGACATTCTTTTCATCGGTAAATTCTACTTTTCTGCCGTCAATTGTGATCGTACCCATATCTGTCCCCCCTATTCCTCAATATAAACGGCATCAAATGCGCAGTTATCCTTACATGCGGAACACTTGATACAAAGCTTCGGGTTAATATGATAACATTCCTTGCGAACACCGGTGATGGCTCCGGTCGGGCAGTTCTTCGCGCACTTCCCACAGCCCTTGCAGTATTCCGGATTGATCACGAAGCGGCGCATCGCCTGGCAGACCTTCGCCTGGCATTTCTTCTCCACGATGTGCTCCACGTACTCGTCCCGGAAGGTATTCAAGGTGCTGATGACCGGAAGGGGCGCGCTCTTTCCGAGGCCGCAGAGAGCCATGCTGCGGATCATGTTCGCCAGCTCCTCCAGGCGGTCCAGATCCTCCAGCTCGCCTTTGCCGGCCACGATCTTCTCCAAAATCTCCAGCATGCGCTTGGTGCCCTCCCTACAGGGGACGCACTTTCCGCAGGACTCTCTCTGGGTAAAGCTCATGAAGAACCTGGCCACCTCGACCATGCAGGTGTTGGTGTCCATGACCACCATGCCGCCGGAACCGACGATGGCGTTGAATTTCTTCACAGAATCAAAATCCAGTGGCTCATCCAAGTGCTTCTCCGTCAGGCATCCGCCGGAAGGACCGCCGATCTGAACGGCCTTGAACTCGGCGCCGTTCTTCAGTCCGCCGCCGATGTCGAAGATGATCTCCCGGAGGGTGCTTCCCATGGGAACCTCGATCAGTCCGGTGTTTTCAATGGAACCGGTCAGGGAGAAGGTCTTCGTTCCCGGGCTTCCCTCCGTGCCGATGGTCCGATACCAGTCTGCGCCCTGAAGAATGATCTTGGGCACGTTGGCATAGGTTTCTACATTATTTAATACGGTGGGCTTCTCCCAGAGTCCCTTTTCCACGGTTCTCGGAGGCTTCACCCTGGGCATGCCGCGGTTGCCCTCGATGGAGGCCGTCAGTGCGGAGCCCTCGCCGCAGACGAATGCGCCGGCGCCCCGGTTGATATGTAAGCGGAAGGAGAAATCCGTACCCAGGATGTTGTCGCCCAGCAGACCCCGCTCTTCCATCTGGCCGATGGCGTGGCGCAGCCTGGCCACGGACATGGGATACTCCGCACGGACATAGATGTAACCGTCGGTGGACTGCACCGCATAGGCGGCGATCATCATGCCCTCGATCAGCTTGAAGGGATCTCCTTCCATCACGGAACCGTCCATGAAGGCCCCGGGATCGCCCTCGTCGCCGTTACAGACCACGTATCTGGTGGTCTCCTTCTGTCTCGCCACCTGTTTCCATTTTCTTCCGCAGGGGAATCCGCCGCCGCCCCGGCCCCTTAAGCCCGACCGGTCCACTTCGTCGATCACTTCGTCCCTGGTCATCTCAAACATGGACTTCTCCAGAGCCCTAAAGCCGCCCGCCGCGATATACTCGTCCAGGGATTCCGCATCCACCCGGCCGCAGTTTTCCAGGACGATCCTGGTCTGCTTCGCCATGAAGGGAATGTCCTCCGGATGGCGGTAATGGACGTCCTTCTTGGTGTAGAGCAGCCTCTCCACCACTTCCTCGCCGAGAACGGTCTGCTCGAAAATCTCCTTGCAGTCCTCCCTCTGTACCTTCACGTACTGGATGACCTCGTCACCCTTCTGGATCCGGACCAGGGGGCCCAGCTCGCAGAAGCCCTGACATCCGGTCTTCTTCACGCCCACGTGGGTATGCTCCCCCTCGTCGTGGGGCGCGAAATCCAAAACGACTCCAGGTGTATCCTTGGTCAGTTCTTTGAATTCTTCATAAATCTTCGCCGAACCTGTGGCAATACATCCGGTTCCGGAACAGACAAGTATCCTGCAGTCATAGGCATCCATCTGATTTTTGGCCGCTTCGCGTACCTGCGATAAATCATCTTTATTTTTGATCATCAGCCTTTACCTCTCAATTCTTCAATTACTGCAAGTGCCTTTTCGGGTGTCATGGACGGATAAACCTCTTCGTTCACCATCATGGTCGGCGCCAGTCCGCAGGCCCCGAGACAGGATACCGTCTCTACCGTGAACAGCATGTCATCCGTCGTGTGCTTCTTCTTGCTGAGTCCCAGCTCCTTCCAGAGCGCTTCCAGCACCGGCGTGGACTTCCGAACATGGCAGGCAGTGCCGTCGCAGACCTTGATGACGTATTTTCCCTTTGCCTCAAAGGAAAAGTTCTCGTAAAAGGTTGCCACACTGTACGCTTTTGCCTCGGTGATCCCAATCTCTTTCGCCACATAGGTCAAAAGCTCCCCGGGAAGATAGCGGTACTCCGCCTGGATGTCCTGCATGATCGGAATCAATGAGCTGGCCCCTCGCCCATAATGCTCAATGATCTCGTCCGTCTTACTAAAATAAGACTGTTCCAGCATTCGTTTTTCCTCCTTTTCGTTTTGTGCATTCCGTATACCCAAGTAATACCATTATAGCATTTTCAGGCATTTTATACAACGAAATTTTACAAAGTATATGCAAAAAAACAAAAATGGCGAGATTTAGTTAAATGTTTAACGGGATTCCCCGACAAAAAAATGTCTTCATTTGATTTTTGTAAATGAAAACAAATAATTCACGATTTTTTATTAATATGACTGATATTTTTACTGATTTGCTTTCCGTGGCGAAATATCTTCTCTTTCCTACCGTTCATAATAAACCATCTTTCTTTAGCTCCACCGAAGCATTCATTTAGGCCCTCACTCCCCGCCGATCATCTCCATGGCCGCAACCATCCGCAGCTTTTCCGGTTCGATCCGGTCTCTCCCATAGGCATCCATGAAACGGTCCGTGTACTCTGCGGTTCCAAGATTAAATTTAAGCGTCCAGATCCCCCAGACCAGGTCAATGTGCCGGTCTCCGATCCCGCCGCAGCCAAGGTCGATATAACCCGAAAACTTCCAGTGATCCAGAATGACGTTGGGCAGGCAATAATCCCCATGAAGGAGGACTTCCTTTTTTAACAGTGCAATCCCCTCCTTCGCCGCGCGTTTGGCATCTGAAAAAGACGCAAATTCCCAAATCCCTTCAAACAGGTCAGCCTCATAACTCTTCATATCAAACCCACGCGTTACCGTTTCCGTATATGTCAGGATCCTGTTCTGCACCGGGCAGCCTTTCCCGTCCGTCTCATGCAATTCCCGCAGCAGCGTGGCCGTGGTATCGCACAGTCTTTTGGGTTCTGCCAGATAATCCGAATGGGTACAATCCTCTCCCCGGATTTTTCTGCTCAAGAGATAGTCCTTTCCGTGGAGCGAACCATAATACAGCACTTCCTCCGATAATCCCAAAGAATGCATATATGCGGTCATCAACGCTTCGACTCTCAGCGTCCCTTCCGCGGCCTCTTTCAGGAAATAGCCCTTGTCTTTATCGATAAAGATCACTCTGGCCTGAGACGAAGAACTACTATCATAAAGTACAGAATCCTTCATGTAGTTTACCACGGTCTCGGGATAGGTCTCTATGTTCCGCTTAATCGGTTTAAGGTTCATGTTCCTCCCCCCTGGATAATCGTGCAAGGCCCCGTCAGCTTTGCCGACACGTTTCCTTTGGGCCCATAGTGGTCAAGCTGTTTTGTAACATTTGTGCATGAAAATTTATCGAAATCCTGCTTCAGCCGGTTTTCAAACACTTTGTGGGGCTTCCCGGGCCTTGCCCCCGGCTTTTTGGGACGGCCGATGGAACGCGACCCCATCTCCACGTTCATGTATTTATGGATAGTCGCAGCACTGTAACCATGTTCCTCGCGCTTTAGATAGACAGTCATGCCGCGGTAGCCGTCCACACCGTTGTGCGCGTGGCAGATGTCCCTGATCTGCTCCTGGACTTTTGCTTTCTGGGTATAATAATCCGCCTTCCGGTGTTTCCGGTAGTTATAGTATGCATTGGGGCAGAGCGCCAGCCGCCGCAACAGCCAGCGGACGCCGAATTCCGCTTGATAATCGTCCATAAATCAATGAGCCTCTCATTGATTTCCTTTGCAAAGAATGCCGCTGCTTTTTTGGCGCTGCCCGCCCTTGGCGTAGGAAGAGATTCTCCTTTCTCGTCTCCTCCAGTTCCTTTCTCAAACGGAGATTTTCCTTCTTTTGTAGGTTCGTCCCTCTTCCTCATGAAGGCGGACAATCTTCTTTTTAAATTCAGGAGTGTAGTTTTGTGACATAATGAGTACCTCTTTCCTTGTATTTTAGATTATATCTCCTTAGCCACTCCCGTTACAACTTTAGTATCGCACTTCGGTCTTGTCAATAAGGATAGAGAAAAAGTCAATTATTTTTCCGAGGTTACAGTGTCGGGTTGAATAAGGCGCAGCACCTTGTCAGTGAAGGTTTCCCGGCTGGTTTGGCTGAAATGAAAATAAATATCAAAGGTCGTGCCGCCAACAGTCTTTACCATATCGGGCGGCGACGCGGCGGTCTCAGCACATTCTTGGCTGGACGTTTAACGAGTACAATAACTTCGGCGGGATCTTCTGGTGCAGGGGCAACAGCTGGTTTACTTTAGGGATCCTTGACTATATTGATATGTTCCAGGGAACCATGAACGCAGGGCTAAAAACCTTTATTATTGACACGTACAAGGCTCAGGTGGCAAAGCTGAAAGCCCTGCAGGATCCGGCAAGCGGCCTGTGGCATACGGTGCTTTTAGACAGCACCAGTTATTTGGAAACTTCCGGTACGGCGGCCATTACCGCAGGGATGATTAAGGGGATACGCTACGGGATCCTGGATGATTCCTACCTGCCCTGTGTGATTAAGGCCGTCCAGGGGATTTTGGAGAATATCGACGAGGACGGGACGGTGTTAAACGTATCCGGCGGAACGGGGATGGGGTATAATGCGGAGCATTATAAGAATATCCTGATTGCCCCCATGGCCTATGGCCAGTCCTTAACGATCCTGGCGCTGGCGGAGGCGCTGACGCTTTAAATGCCGCTTATGGGCGCTCTCGGA
>CAJUOF010000006.1 GCA_910587905.1 uncultured Lachnospiraceae bacterium | reverse complement strand
GTGTATTTCTATCACCGGGACGACGAGGGCCGGACGGTGGAGGAGCTCGTCGAGACCATGGAGGATTTTAAGCGGGCCGGGAAGATCCGCTACTATGCCTGCTCCAACTGGTCCACGGCCAAGATGAAGGAGGCGGACGCCTACTGTGAGAGGATGGGCTACCGGGGCTTCGTGGCCAATCAAGCCATGTATAACGCCGGCGTGAGGTTCATGGGGACTTATCCTGACGAGACCATGGTGATCTGTGACGAGGATATGCTGGATTACCACAGGAATTCCAAGAACCTCCTGATCCCCTACATGGGCATCTGCGGCGGCTTTTTCCACTCGCTGATGACGAAGGGGAAGGAGGCCGTGAAGGACAACTGTTTCTGCACCGAGGAAAATTTAAGGGTGGCGGAGGGTCTCTCGAAGCTTTGCAGGGAGAAGGGCTGGAGCATGACCCAGGCGCTCCTCGGTTTCATCGCCACCAGGGATTTCGCCATGGTGCCTTTGGCGGCGGCCAGCAACGGGAAGCAGATGGAGGATCTGACAGCGACGCTGGGTACGGATTTTTCCGCAAAAGACTATGGCTTTTTCAATACTTTGTGATAGAATAGACAGGAGAATCGTTATGTTGAAAACAGAAATTAAAGAAGAACGGGCAATGTACGCAAAAAAGGACACCTACACGTATGAGGAGGTGCGCCCCCTCATCGAGGCGGCCATCGAGGACCGGGCCAGGTATCTGGGATTTTTCTATAAGGTCATGCCGAAGGACCTCTTCGACAAGTATGCCAAGAAGGCGCTCTATGCCTATGGTGAGTACAAGGCGCTGGGCCTTGGGTTCGGAAAGGGCAACGAGGGGAATCCCGAGGGGCTGGCGGATTTCCTGGTGGGAGCCAACGGCGTCGCCAATACGCTGGCGGTGGGCAACCAGGTCCTTGAGAGGGACGGGGAGAGCGTGACGGTGCGCATGGAGGGCAAGTGTGCCCTGGTGCAGGGATGGGAGAAAATGGGCTTTTCTCCGGAGGAGGTTTCTTATCTCTGTGACATCGCCAGCTACGGCGATTACGGCCATGCCAACGCGCTGGACCTTCAGGGAACCTGGCTCTGCACGAGTGCGCAGCCCGGCTGTGACTACTGTGATTTCAAGGTTGAGAAGCTGAAGGAAAAGACCATCGTATAAGGACGGCGGCATTTCCCGGGTCGTTTATCAAGAGGTTTTGTCGGTATGAGGAAAGGTGTGGCCAATATCAAGGATGTGGCGGCGGCCGCAGGTGTCAGCATTTCCACGGTCTCCCGGGTGTTAAACCACTCGGGGAACGTGGACGACGACCTGCGGGCACGGGTCAGGCGGGCGGTCCGGGACACGGGCTACAGCGCCAATCCCCTCGCCAGCAGCTTAAAGAGCGCGAGGCGCAACCAGATCGCCATCGTGATCCCTACCTTGAGGAGAAATTATTATACGGACATCATCAAGGGGGTCAGTGAGTTCTTTTATGAGAAGGAGATCATTCCGGTGATCCTGGAGAGCGACGGGGTCTTTGAGAAGGAGCGGGAGATGATCGCCAGCCTGGAGAAGCAGTGGGTGGACGGCATCATCCTGATCCCGGGGCAGTATGAGGCGGGGGAGGAGTATGAGCGGTATGCCGACTCTCTGAGCGGACTTACGAAAAGTGGGACCGGCATTCCGGTGGTCCTCGTGGAAGCGCCCCGGATGAATCCGAAGCTGGACGTGGTGCGGGCGGACCACGAGACGGCCTTCTATGCCATGGCGGAACACCTTCTGGAGATTGGCAGGCGCAAGGTCGCCTATCTGGGCAATGCCGAGGACGCGCCTCTTTATCCTTTTGCGACGCGGGGGGTGGAGCAGGCTTTTGCGGCTTATGGCCTGTCCCTGGAACGAAGGTATGTGAAGAACAACAATTATACGGTGCTTGAGGGGTATCGTTCCATGAAGGAGCTGCTTGACGAGGGGCTTTCGGTGGACGGCGTCCTCTGTGTCAACGACCAGGTGGCGGCGGGGGCCTTGAACGCCTGCCTGGAGCATGGGATCTCGGTGCCCCAGGAGACGGCCATCGTGGGCTTTGAGGGGACGGCTCTTTCGATTGTCACGTCTCCTTCCATCACGACGATGATCGTGCCCCGTTTTGAGATCGGGGCGGCGGCGGCGAAGCTCCTTCACCAGAGGATGGAGGGGGACGCGGGGGGGCCGAGGGAGATCCTTCTCAGGGTCCACCTGGCGATCCGGGCTTCCACGATGAATTCGGCGGGAAAGTCCCTGGACGTGATGTTTTCTGAATGAGCTGTCGCGAGAGCGCAGGATGGATTCCCCGTTTGCAGGACGGGGAATTTTCTGTAAATTTCAATCATATGAAGGAGGTAACATCATGGCAACAGACAAGGCGTTGATCCGAAAGACGTTTGACGAGGGGAAGGGCGTGTTCCGCCTGTATCCGACTTTTGTGCCGAGACGGTTCGGCAAGGCGGGGCACCGGCTGAAGCTCCATCCGGACGATTATTATGCGCTGGGCATCGAGCGGGGCTCCATCAAGGAGCGGTGGTTTTCTTCGACCATCGCCGCCAACAACGGCCCCCTGGCGGCTCCGGACGAGGGCATGAGCTATGTGGCGGTCTCGCCGGACTCGGACGAGAAGTTCACCCTCAAGGAGGCCATCGACGTGCTGGGGGCGGAGGTGGTCGGCGAGGAGCTGATGAACACCTACGGCGGCTGGCCCATGTACTCGAAGTTTTTTGATTTTGAGAATCCCCTGTTCCACCATGTCCACCTGACTTTCGAGGCGGCGGCCAGGGTCGGGAAGCTGGGGAAGCCGGAGTCCTACTATTTCCCCAGGCAGCTCAACAATTATCCCGGGGAATGCAATGCCACCTATTTCGGCTTTGACCCGGACGCAGACCCGGAGGACGTGAAGGAGCGGCTTCGCCACTACAACGACGGGGATACCAGGATCACGGAGCTTTCCAGGGCCTACCGGGCGGAGCTTGGAACCGGCTGGTACACGCCGGCGGGGGTTATCCATGCGCCGGCCTCCTGGCTGACCTATGAGCCCCAGTGGAATTCGGACGTGAATTCCGTCCAGGAGAACGTGGTCTCCGGGGAGATCTATCCCAGGGACATGCTGGTGGAGGAGTGCCCGGAGGACAAGAAGGACGACATTGACTATATTTTCGGCCTTCTGGACTGGGAGAAGAACGTGGATCCTCATTATAAGAGGACTTATTTCCGTCCGCCGGTGGTTCACAGGGAGACGGAGCAGTATGTGGAAAAATGGGTCTCCTACGCCAACGGCTATGTGTGCGCCAAGGAGCTGACGGTCTATCCCGGCCAGACGGTGACCGTCAAGGATCCGGCGGCCTACGGATGCATTTTCGTCCAGGGCCACGGGAGGTTCGGCGTCTTTGATGCGGAGACGGCCACCATGCTGCGGTTCGGGCAGCAGAGCGGCGACGAGTACTTCGTGTCGGAGAAGGCGGCGAAGGAGGGCATTGTCGTCGAAAACCACAGCAGGTACGAGCCC
Source organism: uncultured Lachnospiraceae bacterium (assembly GCA_910587905.1). GTDB lineage: Bacteria > Bacillota > Clostridia > Lachnospirales > Lachnospiraceae > Lientehia. The sequence goes on along the minus strand of CAJUOF010000006.1, from coordinate 7,924 downwards.
ATTGTGATCCTGAAGCATTTCGGCCCCAACAACCCGGAGGAGCCGAAGAGCGTGGATCGGAAGGACTGCGAAGTGAGATTTGGAAAAGGGTGAGCAGAAGCATGTATTGGAACCGGGGATTCAGTCATGAGCCCCCGGTTTTTTTCCATTATTATATACTATATATAGGAAGAAACGGAGACCGAAATACAGAATATGGGTTCCCGTTTTTTTAGCCCCAAAAATCAGAAAACCGGCGATCTTGTTCGATTGACAAACTGGTTTTTCGATAGTACAATTTACATACTCACTTGTTTTTGAGGGGATTGTTTTACTAAATTTTACCGGCTCTGTGACGGATTTTCATCTGTGCCGGAAGAATAAAACAGGAGGATGGAAGGTATGAAGCGGGTTTTGGCATGTCTGCTTTCCCTGGTTCTCATGGCTCTGCCCTGTGTGCAGGCTTATGGGGCGGGGGCCGGGCTGGAAAGCTCCCGGGAAACGGCGGAGAGTTCTGCGCCGGAGACGAAAGGGACGGAGAGTGTTCCGCCGGAGACGGATGAGACAGAGGAAACGGAGACGGAGAGTGCTTCGCCGGAGACGGGGGAGAGCGGGACGGAGACTGTTTCGCCGGAGACGGAGGGGCTTCCTTCGGAAACGCGGGAGCCGGAGTCGGAAGCCGCTTTAGACGGCGGGGAACAGAGAGCGGTCCCGTATGACCCGAAGGAGAGCGGCCAGGTCCGCGTGGACATCTGCGAGGGTCTGATCTTGTGGGGGGAGACGGCGTTTGCGGTCTCTCTGACGGGAGCGGACGGACAGACCAGGACGAAGACGGCGGTGCTCCCGGCATCTTTGGGGGACGGCCGTCCGCAGGAGGTTTCGGCAGTGTTCGAGGGGCTTTCGGAGGGGAGTTACGCGCTCCGGATCGAAGCCCCCGGTTTTGCCGTCCATGAACAGGAGATTGCCGTCAGGGGCTGGGCTTCGGTGCTGGAGTTTTCTACCGGTTATCGGAACGGCTATGATTACGGGACGAAGTTCCATCCCGGGGTCCTGCTTTTGGGGGATGTGGACGGAGACGGGCTGGTCGGCAGGAAGGATCAGGCGGCCCTCGTGGATGCGGTGGATGCGGTTAAGTCCGGAGGAACCGTGCCGGACGGCCTGGTCACGGACTTAAACCGGGACGGTCAGACCGACCTGACGGACCTGGAGGTGTTTGCGAAATGTTACCTGCCGGAGGGCGGAACGGACAGCTATGGGGACACCATGCTGGTCCCGGCCTCGGCCATCACGGCGAGATGCAAGGCGGGGACGAAGCTCACGGGGAATCTCTCTGCCCTGCTCACGGGGGAGGAGTCCGTGACCCTGGCGGGGGGAGGTCCGATCTCCGCGGGCAGCCCCGTCTCCCTGGAGTTTGAGTTTTCCGAGAAGGGCGAGTTTCCCGTGGAGGGGATCCTGATCGGCGGCGCGGCGGAGAATCCCATCAGCCAGATGGAGGTCGCCGTGGACTATGAGGCGGAGGACGGGTCAGAGCAGAGTTTTTCCGTGCCTGTGGCGGAGGGGGTGGACTTCCTCCTTGCCAGGGAGAGCGTGCAGGTGAGCCGGGACGGAAGCGGGACCATCTGCATCAACCTGGGCTCCCAGATCGCGGTGAAGCGGGTGACCATCACCATCACGGGGATGAGGAATAACAACAACCTGGCGGAGATCTCCAAGGTGGAATTTGTAAACGACATGGAAAAGCGGATCCCGGAGCCTAAGATGGACGTTCCGGAAAATCTTTCCGCAAAGGCGGGAAATAAATCCTTCACGGCTTCCTGGAGCCCCTGTGTCAACGTGACGGGCTACGAGGTCCTGGTGGAGAGCGAGGGCATGGCGGAAAGCCAGTTCGTGCAGGGGAACAGCCTGGCGGTCTCTTCCCTGAAGGAGGAAAAGCTGGTCAACGGCCAGGAATACACGGTGAGGGTCCAGGCCACGAACGGCTCCTGGAGGAGCGGCTACGGCTCTCCGGTGACGGTGGTCCCGAAGCCGGGAGGAAAGCCGGACGCCCCGGACGGGGTGAGCGCCTTGGGGAAATACAAGAGCATCGACGTGTCCTGGAAGGACATGGAGGACACGGATTCCTACAATCTCTATTACCGGGTTTCCGGCACGGATGCTTATGAGACGGTCAAAGAGATCGAAGGGAACCGGACGACGATCTCCGATTTGGAGAACAAGACGAAGTATGAGCTTTACGTGACCGGCGTCAATGAGTTCGGGGAGAGCGGACCCTCTCTCACGGCTTCTGCGACGACGGAGGACCCGGACCCGGCCGTCATGCCGAAGTTCGGTCTGTTAAATACCGGGAAGGAGGGGGAGGCCGGCGCCCACGTCGCCGCCGCTTCCATCAAACAGGGGAGCATGCAGGAGAGCCCTCTGGACACGGTTTCCGGCACGGCCTGGGGCACGGTGGATAAGGATCCCGGTTCCTATTATTCCTGCGGGACCTGGGATACCGGCGGCTATAACGCCATGGGTAGAAACCACGGCCTGTTCTATGAGTTTGACCAGGAGTACAAGATCCAGTATTTCGCATTCCAGGAGCCGGCGGTCCAGGGGACGGGCTACGGTTATGCGAGAGTCCGCTGGTGGGACGGGAACGGGACGGCTTCGGAGGCGAGCTGCCAGGTCCAGAGGAAGACGGACGCCGGGGGACGGGTCTATTACCGGGTCAGGATCCCGCAGGCGATCACGGCAAAGCAGATCCAGATCGGCCTTGCCAGATATGTGGCCAGCGGTACCGTCACGGTCTCGGAGATCTATTTCTACCATTATAATTCCCTGGAGGACGACATTTTCGCCCTCTACACGGACGATCTGCACACGGTCCTCAGGGACGACGTGACCCAGGGGACCATCGACGACCTCCGGGCGAGGATCAACACGCCGGATCCGGACTGCGGGGAATATCATCCTGACCGGGAAGCCCTGGAGCGGGAGTTAAAGACGGCGGAGGACATTTTAAATTCCAGGCTGACGGCGCCTGTCGAGGTACATAGCCAGATCACGACCAACGATGCGAATCTCGGCTTCGGGGGCTTAAATGCCTGGCAGCCCCTTGGCGTGACGGCGGCGGCCGGGGAGGAGATCACGGTCTACGTGGGGCATCCCTCCAAGAGGACGGGGGATTCCACCAACGTGCAGCTGGTGGCGACCCAGTACCATGCGGAGTCCGGCTCCATGTTCCGGCAGGTGGCGAACCTGAAGATCGGCAGGAACGACGTTACCGTTCCGAAGCTCTGGTCCGTGGATGCGGAGTCCGGCGGCGCCCTGTACGTCCAGTACACGGGGAGCAATGCCGACGACCGGTATGCGGTGCGGGTGAGCGGCGGAGCGGCGGTGCCGGTCCTTGACCTGTACCAGGTGGAAGACGGCGCAGAGCGGCAGAAGCGGGCGGAAGCCTATGTGAAGGCCCTGGATTCCTATGTGGCAGATATGGAGGCCTCCCACGGGACGCTTCATAAGAACTCCGACAACAAAACGGTCCAGTATGACTATCAGCCTGCAAACTGCATTTTGGGCGCTTCCGACATCCTGTCGGACACCATGCTGTTCTCCCTTCCGGCGCCCCAGATCCTTACCGGGCTTGGGAGCGGGACCGTTTCCGACCGGGCCGCAAAGCTTCTGACCTCCGTGGGCGCCATGGAGTCGATGATGGATCTGTTCTATCAGCACAAGGGGCTCAACGAGGCGGCCACAGTCACCCGGTCGGACGGCAAGGTCGTAAAGGATACCAAAAACAGTTATCCGTCCAGGCACTTGAACATCCGGTACCAGCGGATGTTTGCGGGGGCCTTCATGTACGCCTCGGGCAACCACATCGGCATCGAGTGGAATGAGACGAAGGGCATGGTAAACTGTGGTTCCCTCCAGGCGGACGGGGACGGAAAATACAAGAGCGGCAACTATTTCGGATGGGGCATCGCCCACGAGATCGGCCACTGCATCAATCAGGGGACTTACGCCATTGCGGAGGTCACCAACAACTACTTTGCGGTGCTGGCTCAGGCGAAGGATACCAACAACAGCGTCCGCTTTAAATACGAGGAAGTTTACAAGAAGGTGACTTCGGAGACGAAGGGCCGGGCCGCCAACGTGTTTACGGCCCTTGGCATGTACTGGCAGCTCCATCTGGCCTACGATCAGGGCTACAACTTTAAAACCTATGCGGATCCGGCAAAACAGTTTGACAATCTGTTCTTTGCCAGGGTGGATTCCTACGCCAGGGGCGGAAAGACGGCTCCTGCGCCGAAAGGCGTGGCCTTCAAACTGTCGGGGGACCGGGATCAGGATCTGATGCGGCTTTCCTGTGCGGCGGCCGGGAAGGACCTGCTGGAATTTTTCGAGCGGTGGGGCATGACGCCGAACGACGACACCATCGCCTATGCGGGGCAGTTTGAGAAGGAGACCAGGGCCATCTACTATGGGAATGACGAGGCCCGCGTCTACCGGCTCCAGGGAGGAACGAGCAGTCTGGATCCTTCCGGTAAGACCCAGGCGGTGGGGGAAGGAACGACGGCGGTGATCGACAAGACGAGGGCCAACCAGGTGAACCTGACGCTGGCGGCGGCATCCTCCATTCCGGCCGCCGACGTGCTGGGCTACGAGATCGTGCGGTGCGTGACCTCCGGCGGAAAGACGGAGAAATCCCTGGTGGGCTTTGCCACGGACGGGACTTTTGAGGATTCCATTACCACCATGAACAACCGGGTGGTGACCTACGAGGTGACGCTGGTCGACAAGTACCTGAACCGGTCGGCGGTGAGGACGCTGGATCCCCTGAAGATCGAACACAGGGGAAATATTGCGAAGGACGGCTGGACGCTCACCACAAACGGACTGACCGCCACAAATGTGGAAGCGTCGGCTCCGGCGGATGAAGAGGATCAAGAGGATACCTGCGGCCCCGTGGCAGAAGCGCCGATCATGAAAGCGGCGGACAACGATAAGACGACGGTTTACACGGGAAAGGTCGGGGCCGGTGCGGAGGTCGTCGTGGACTTCCATAAGACCCTGACGGTGGCCGGCATCCAGTATACCGCGGGTGCGGGAACGGCCATCACGGATTACAGCGTGTCGGTGCTGGGGACGGACGGCCGGTGGAAAGAGGCGGCGTCCGGAACCTTCGGAAGCGGCGATGGGGAGACGGTCTACTTTGCAAGAGAGGGGAATGTGGCGTATCATGACGCTTCGGCCCTGAAGCTTTCCATCCGGGGCCAGAGTGGAATGGAGATTTCCATCGGCGAGCTCGACGTGCTGGGTGTCACCGGGGACAACGTGGATTTCTACCGGACAGAGGACGGCACGCCGGCGGTCGGGAAGCTCACGGCGGATTATCCATACGGAGACCGGGCGGAGGACGTGATCCCGGCGGGTTCCGTGATCTTTACCGGGACTTACAAGGGAAATCCCGCCTACAACGTGGTGCTTCTCTATGACCAGGACGGAAACATCCTCGGCGGCACGGATGCGGACGGGAGCCTGAAGGCGTATCAGACCATCCTGGCGCCTGAGACAGATCAGGACCGGCTTGAGGACGTGTCGGACGGGACCTGGATCTACTGGGTGGAACCGGAAGACTTAGACGGACTCTCCGGCGTCACGAAGGTGCGGGCGGAGCTCTACCGGGTGGACAATGCTTTGACCAACGAGGGCCAGAGGATGGTCAGCGATTCCTTCTTTGAGACTTATCCGGGGGTGGAAAACCTGCCGGACATCACCCTTGGCGGCGGAGCGGCCGGCGGAAACTAAGGCGGCAAAGGAGTAAGAGATGAAAGGTTATTTACGGATATTGCGTGAGATCAGGGGGCGGGCGGCGAAAACCGCCGCCGTCCTCCTGGCGGTGCTTGTATGCGCCCAGGCCCTGCCGCTTGTCAGCCTTGCGGCAAAGGGGGCGGTGGAATTTGAAGAGGGGCAGGGAAAGGCCCTGGTGTCCATTGTTCTGGAGGGGGACGAGGGGGTGAAGAAGGGCGCCACTTCCCTGGAGCTCGGGTTAAAGGTCACCTCGGGGGAGATGGCGGAGCTTGCGGTCTCCTTTGCCTTTGACGAGGGCTTGAGCGGAGGGCGGGTGGCGGAATTCCGCTATCATCCGGACACGGGGATCCTGAATCTGTACGTAGCCGGGGAGACTCCGCTCTTTGCGGAGGATTCGGCAGCCCTGACCCTTGGAACTGCGACGGTGGAGGGCGCCGTGGCCGGCATCAACGTGGTGGAAAACTCCCTGAAGCTTTCCGGAAGCGGCATGGCGATCGAGAATGTTACCATTCAGGCCCTGGCACAGGACGTGCCGCTGATCGATCAGCCCTCGGGCGGGCTGGTGGACCGCTCCAGGCTTGAGGAGATCCTTAGGAAGGCGGCAGAATACAGGGAAGCCGATTATACGCCGGAGAGCTATGCCATCCTGGCAGAAGCCATCAAGACGGCACAGGCTGTCCTTGACAAGGCGGATGCGACCCAGGAGGAGATCGACGAGGCGGTCCTTCTGGTGGAAAACGCCATCGGCTCCCTGGTGGAGAAGGCTTCGGCGAGTGGAGGGAATCAGCCGTCACCTGGCGAAAACCAGGTCCCTTCCGGCGGGAAGGGCGGAGGAACCGGGACTACGTTAAAAAAGACGGATGACACGGACACCGGCGACAAGACCAACGTGCTTCCCTATGTGCTGGCGGCAATCGCGAGTGTCGCCGTGCTGGGAGGGATTGCGTTCCTGCAGCGGAGACGGTCCGGGCAGCGGCGCAGACCAGAAAAGTAAGAACAGAAAAAGAAAGAAACTCAGCGGACGGTGAGAGCAGCTTTTTTTAGGGCCAGGGGATCGCTGCTGAAGTTGACGACGTACAAGTAATATTCCCCTTCTTCCGCTGCCGCGCACTCGTAGGCACCTGTGACAGTGGAAAAGGTTTTTCCCTGGTACAAAACGCCATTTTTTACAAAGCCGATATGCAGCTTTTGACCGGAGACGGTTTCGGAAGGATAGGTTTCAAAGGAAAAGGAGAAGGAATCTCCAGGCTTTAAGGTCCATCCGGAGCCGTCCGGCTTTGTGAGAACGGCGGGAGATGCGTTTACCAGCAGGATTTCAGGGCAGTCATAAGTGGCGCTGTCTGCCGGGCTTACAGGAAATTCTGACACGGGAGACGAAAGCGGGGCCAGGTCGTCCATGTTTTTGACAATCCTGTTTCGGGAGGGATCGAAATTTTCGGCCAGACACAGGGCTTCCATGTCTACGACGGCTCCATGGTTGTCATAATAAGCACCGTTTTCGTAGATATAATAGGTATCAGAATAGGTTTCCTTTCCGATCTGGTGCCGGTTGGAATCGTCGATCCGTGCGTTTTTTGCCGTCATCTTTGATAAGGAATAGACCGTGACGGAGGAGACCATGGCGAGGGCCAGAAAAAGGCCGGCCAGGCGGTAAGCCCGCATTCCCGGATTTCGGGCGGGAAAAAGAGCGGTGCGGACTTTTTTCTGGATGCAGAACTTCCGCACAGGGGCAGGAGCCGTTTCCCGGATGCGAATGCCATATTCGGCAGAGGCTGTTTTTGAAGAAACGGCGCTCCAGAAATCTTCGTCCATTTCTTCCATCAATTCATAGAAGGATATCTTTGTAGTTTTCACAGAAAATTCCCCTTTCCTCCAGCAGCTTCCGCATTCTTTTTCTGCTGCGGAACAGTTTCACCTTTACGGCCGGCTCAGAAATGCCGGTTTCTTCGGCGATCATCCGTATGGGAAGCTGGTAATAATAATATTTGATAAAACAGCTTTGCGATTCCTGATCCAGGGACAGAATCAGTTCCTTCAGGGTGTCCTGCAGCTCCTGCCGGATCAGGCCCTCGCTTAGCTCTTCGCCGGTGCTTACAATAAGATCCTCCTTCAGGGGGAGGGAGAGACTGCGCCGGGCCCCCTGCCTGCGAAG
>CAJUOF010000005.1 GCA_910587905.1 uncultured Lachnospiraceae bacterium | reverse complement strand
TTGGAATACGAAAAATGTGAGAACCTTTACGAAACATGGACTGGAGGAGATCATAGAGCGCTGCGGCTGCATTGCGGAGCGGTTCTACTATCCCTATCCGGATTACAAATTTCCTGTCTCGATTTATTCAGATGAATATCTGCCTAAAATTGGGGAATTGAACAACAATTTCAACAATTTTGATGCGGAACGGCTGGTGACCTTTGATGAGGCCAAGGTATTTGATACGATCATCGAGGAAAATCAATTCCCGAATTACTCTAATTCGTTTTTGGTCGTAGTCAGGGAGGGGGAGAAGCAGTGAATCCGGTATATTGTAAATATTCCAATGACAGAGCCGCCAGATTTCAGATAAAAACAACCATTCAAATGGATGAAAACGGGAAAAAGTCTGTCTGCAAATATGCCCTGACAGACGCGGCAAAGGTTCATGTGGAGAAGCTATATGAACATTATCTTCAGATGGAGGCAGGAGCGGCCTCGTCCATTCTGGCACCGAATAAATGCAGAAAGATAGAAGGCGGAGTGGAGTTAGAATACGTGGAAGGGGAGACCTTTGAACAGCATTTAGACAGACTGTATTTCGAAGGGAAATACATGGAACTGGTGGAAGAGATCAGGCATTTCAGAGATGTACTTTATTCCCTGCCGGACAACCATTCCTTTTACTATACAGACGAATTTGACCAGGTCTTTGGGAAGCATACGGCTTTTTCTGATGAGAGGTCGTTAAAGGTTTCCAACATTGATCTGGTTTTTGGGAATATTATTCTGGGAGATCCATGGACAGTGATCGACTATGAATGGACCATGGATTTCCCCGTTCCGGTCACTTATATTTTTTATCGGGCACTCCACTACTATCTGTGCGGAAGTGAAAAGAGAAAAGCACTTCAGGAGATGCATCTGTTTCGGTTACTTGATATTTCTGAGGAAGCCATAAAGATGTATACGGAAATGGAATGCTGTTTTCAGCATTATGTGGAGGACGGAAGATGTACGATGCCGGTGTTAAAGTCCTATATGTTGGAGCGGAGCATTGATGTGAGAGACGTGGTTTCTGATCGAAGAACAGACATGCTTCAGATTTATATGGACACCGGAGCCGGTTTTCAGGAGGAACATTCGATCCGTAAATTTTATTATTATAAGGATCAAACAGTGGAATGTAAGTTTGAGTCGGAGGACGGATTATGTGCCCTTCGGATTGACCCGGCCGCCGCTGCTGTCCTCATTAGGGATTTTGAACTGTGGGGAGACGGAGTCCGTCTACAGCCGGCAGGAACCAATGGCCTGATCCTCAGTGAGGGGATTTATGCTTTTGGGACCGGGGATCCGCAGTTCCTGTTCACCGAGCTCGGTGAGGTTAAACAATTAAAGCTCAGTTTTTCCGTGGCGGAATTAAAGGATGCTTGGGAAACGGCGGTGGTAGATTTGACTGGAAGGTGTCAAAGGCAAGAAGAGGAATTGAAGCAGCAAAGAGAAGAATTAAAGCGGCAGAAAGAGAAGGCAGAGCAGCTGCTGGCAGCGAAAACGGCGGCGGAGAGCTATATCGAATCCATCCGGAGCAGGCTTTTCTGGAGAGTGGGCGCAAAGCTTAAACGATTTTTTAGCCGGAAACAGAGTGCGTAAGGAATAATAGGTACAGACAGATATTATCAACAAAGGTTGGGAGAACTATGAAGTTAATCATCCAAATTCCTTGCTATAACGAGGAAAAGACACTGACGATCGCCTTGGACGCACTTCCAAAGCACATCGATGGCATTGATGAGATCGAATATCTGATTATCAATGACGGAAGCAAGGATAAAACCGTACAGGTGGCCCGTGACTGGGGCGTTCATTACGTGGTGAATTTTAAGAAGAATAAAGGCCTTGCAAAGGGCTTTATGGCGGGGCTTGATGCCTGCCTTAGAAACGGGGCCGACATCATTGTCAATACGGATGCGGACAACCAGTACTGCGCCGATGATATTGAAAAGCTGGTGCGGCCTATTCTGGAAGGAAAAACGGATATTGTGATCGGAGCCAGACCCATTGATCAGACGGAGCATTTTTCTTTCCTGAAAAAGAAGCTTCAGCATTTGGGAAGCTTCGTGGTGCGGAAGGCGTCAAAGAGTGACATTCCGGATGCCCCCAGCGGTTTCAGGGCCTACAGCCGGGATGCCGCCATGCGGCTCAATGTGGTCAATGAGTATACCTATACCCTTGAGACCATTGTCCAGGCGGGGAGAAGCAAGATCGCCATGGATTCCGTTCCCATTCGGACCAACGAGGAGCTTCGCCCTTCCAGACTGTTCAATAGTATGCTGGGCTATGTGAAAAAATCTATGGTCACCATATTCCGGGCATTTATGATGTACAAGCCCATGAAATTTTTTGCTATTATCGGAAGTATTATTTTTCTTTTGGGCGCTGCACTGGGAGTCCGGTTTCTGGTCTACTTTTTCATGGGAACGGGTGGGGGCCATGTTCAGTCTCTGATTCTTTGCAGCACGCTTTTGCTTCTGGGTTTTCAGACCATTATGATCGGCTTTCTGGCAGATGTGATCGCGGCCAACCGAAAGCTTTTGGAGGATGTACAGTATCATGTGAGGAAAATGGAATATGACGGCGTAAAAAACAGGGTGGAATATGGCAAAACGGAGAACGGCAGAGGGGCCGCTGGAGAAAACAGCCTTGGAAAAGAAGAAAAGTAACTGGAAAAAGACGGCGCTCAAAGCCGCAGGATTTCTGGTCGGTATCTTAATCCTCTGGTTTATGATCAAGGATCTTGTGGAAAACTGGGAAGCGGTTGTTCCGTATCTGACAGGTATGAAGATTCCTCTGTTTCTCCTGTCCATCATCCTCTATGGCATCGCGTTCCTTTTTACCGGCTATAACTGGACTTGGCTTTTATGGAAAATGGAGGCGGGGCCAGGCAGGAGAGAGTATTTGAATGCCCATATGGTAAGCGCCTTGGCCCGCTATATTCCGGGAGGGATATGGAGTATTGTGGGAAAGGCCTATCTCTGCAACAAAAAAGGAGTCTCCGCCCAGGCGACGACGGTCAGTATCATTTTGGAGTATGTGTTTCAGATTGCCTCCAGCGGATTGTTCTTTGTGGCTCTGATTCCGTTTTTGTTTCAGAGTGGCTGGAATACATGGCTGGCCGGGGGCTGTGTTGTGGCGGCAGCGGCAGTTCTTCTTCTGTTGCCGGCATGCATCAATCTGGGAATCCGGATTCTCTCTAAAGTTTTGAAAAAGGACTGTGGAGAGATTCATCTAAAACCGGCATTCGTGTACCAGGTTTTGCTGCGATACGTGGGTGCCTGGCTGGTGACCGGCGTCGGACTTTTGCTGCTGGTGGCGGCATTTTCTGATTTTGACCTCCTGCAGGGAGTGTATCTGGTGCTTTCCTATCCGGTTTCCTGGGTGGTCGGTTTCTTAAGCCCCTCCCCCAACGGCATGGGAATCCGGGAGGGCATTTTGCGAATTCTCCTTGGAGAACGGCAGGCACATGAGTTGGTGCTTTTGATTGTGGTGACCACCAGGATCTGGACGATTCTCGGGGAGATCGTGGCTTTTGCGGGGTTTCAATTGTATTATTGGATGAGTGGGAGAATGAAGAACGATGCTGGAATTTCTGAATCATAAAAAGGTCCTTTTTATTACCACGAAAAATTTGGATTATATCCGGAACAGCCAGGAGCTTCGGCTGATCAAGGCTCAGGCGGCCTCCTGCCAGGTGATTGGCTCTTGTCAAAAAAGCTATGTGAAAAGACTGTTTTCCGTATACAGGAAGCTGCTGTTTACGAAAATGAAGCCCTATGACCTGGTTTTTGTGGGCTTTGCCCCCCAACTGGTGGTCCCGTTTTTCAGACGGCTTAGGAAGCGGGAGCTGGCAATCGACTTTTCTATTTCCATGTATGATACATTGGTCTGTGACAGAAAGAAATTCAAGGACGGGAGTTTCCCGTCCAGGCTGGCAAAATGGCTGGACCGGAGGACGCTGTCTCTGGCCCAGGAGATTGTGACCGACACCAGAGCCCACGGAACCTATTTTGTCAATGAGTTGGGGGCGGATGCAGAGAAGCTGCATGTGCTGTATTTGGAGGCGGATACTTCCATCTATTATCCCAGGGAGCAGAAAAAAGAGGGTGGATTAGAGGGGCGATTTGTGGTATTATATTTTGGGAGTGTTCTCCCACTTCAGGGTGTACCCGTGATTCTGGAGGCGATGGAGCGTCTGCGGATGAGAGAGGACATTTTTTTTTACATGATTGGTCCTTTCGGGGAGGCGGCCAAGAAACCGGATACCTCCAATATTTCCTACATTCCTTGGCTTTCCCAGGAAGCGCTGGCGGCAAAGATTGCGGAGGCGGATTTATGTCTGGCAGGACATTTCCACGGCACAATCGGGAAGGCGAAGCGGACGATTCCGGGTAAAGCTTATATTTACCGGGCGATGGAAAAGCCCATGATCCTCGGGGACAATGAGGCAAACCGGGAGCTTTACCGGGAGGAAGACGGCAAAACCTATTTTGTGGAAATGGGAGATGCTGAGGCACTTGCGGAGAAAATTGCCATTCTTGCGGATGAGTGGAAGAGACAGAGAAACGGAGTGGACAGATGAAGATTGCAGTGGCAGGGACAGGATATGTGGGGCTGGTGACAGGCGTTTGTCTGGCGGAGCATGGACATTCTGTGTGCTGTGTGGATATTGATGAGCAAAAGATCGAGTTGATGCGGCAGGGGATTTCCCCCATTTACGAGGAGGGCCTGTCGGAGCTGATGGTGAAAAATAAAGAGCGGCTGACCTTTACGACGGATCATACGGCGGCCTACCGGGACGCGGAAGTGATCTTCATCGGAGTGGGGACTCCGGAGAAAAAGGATGGCTCCGCCAATTTGACCTATGTCTATGAAGCGGCCAGACAGATTGCCCACACTGCAAAGCGGGACTGTGTGGTGGTGGTCAAATCGACCGTGCCAATCGGTACCAATGATAAGATCGAAAAGTTGATTCACAGGGAACAGAAAGCGAAAATCCGGATCGCGGTGGCTTCCAATCCGGAATTTCTGGCCCAGGGAACGGCGGTGCGGGATACGCTTCACGCTTCCAGGATTGTGATCGGCGTGGAAGAAGCGTTCGCAAAGAAGGTTATGCTCAAGGTCTATGAGAACTTTGATGCGCCGAAACTGGTGACGGACAGGAAGAGTGCGGAGATGGTAAAATATGCCTCCAACGATTTTTTGGCTCTTAAGATTTCTTATATCAATGAGATTGCCAACCTCTGCGAGCTGGTGGGGGCCAATATCGAGGATGTCACGGCGGGGATGGGCTTTGACGCGAGGATCGGGGACAAATTTTTAAAGGCGGGAATCGGTTACGGCGGTTCCTGTTTTCCCAAGGATACGAAGGCCCTTCACTGGCTGGCCAACTCCTACGACTATGAGATGAAGACGGTGAAGGCGGCCATCGAAGTGAATGAGAATCAGAAGCTTAAGATGGTTCGGAAGGCCAGAAAGTATTATGAGGATTTTGCCGGGGTGAGGATAGCAGTTTTGGGGCTGACCTTTAAACCGGGAACCGATGATCTGAGGGAGGCTCCGTCTCTGGTAAACCTTCCGATTCTTTTGGAGGAGGGGGCGGTGATTCAGGCATGGGATCCCATCGGGGAGGCAGGGTATCGAAAGCTTTACCCGTCAGAAATCCATTACTGCAAAACCATCGAGGAAGCCCTCCTAAGGGCAGAGCTTTGCCTGATTTTCACAGAGTGGAGGGAAATACAGGAAATCCGGCCGGAGGTCTTTGTGAAACAGATGAAAAGGCCGATAATTATAGATGGGAGGAATTGCTACCCGCCGAAGAATTTCAGGGGGAGCGGGGCTATTTACGAGAGTATGGGAAGAGAAACCGTTGGCAGCGAAGATTAACAGAGAAGAGGGATTTTGATGAGACAGAGGAAAAGAGGATTGGCGCTTCTTTTGGCCATGATGATGTTGTTTGGCAGCTGGACATCCGCCGGAGTGAAGGCTGGTGCGGCTGAGGTGGTTTTGCCTGAGAGCCAGACGGCAGAGACCGGCACAACACAGGGGACGGACGCTTCGGAAGAGGCGGAGAGTAAACAGGAAACCGGAAGTTCCGAAAGTGTAGAAGAGTCTGCCGGCACGGAAGATACCGAGGCTGCGGATAAAACAGAAAGTACGGAAGAGACGGCTCCGGCAAATTCGGAAGATTCCGGAAGCGCAGAGGCGCCAGAAGAAAGCGGAACCATAGAAGAGACGGAACCGGTGGACGAGACCGAAAGCACGGAAGAGACGGAGAGCACGGAACAGACCGAACTGGCAGAGGAAGAAGCGGCCCTTTATGGGGCGTCGCCGTCGATCACCTATGGCATACATATGCAGACCTATGGGAATCTGGAAGACGGTGCCAACGGAAGTATTTGTGGAAAGCCGGAATCCGGAAAGCGGCTGGAGGCCATTAAGCTGCTGGTCTTTGGAGTAGACGGATTAGGGGTGGACTATCAGGTTTACAGCAACGGGAAGGGCTGGCTTTCCGGTAAAGATGGCTTGCTGGCCGGAACGACCGGAGAGGCGAGAAAGATAGAAGCAATGAAAGCCTC
>CAJUOF010000004.1 GCA_910587905.1 uncultured Lachnospiraceae bacterium | reverse complement strand
CCGGCCACGATGGCGTTCTGCCTGGCGAGCTTCTGGCCGACCTCGTAGATGTCGAGGTCGATCCCCTCGTAGACGCACTGGGTGGTGATCACGACGGCAAGACCGGCTTCCACCAGTTCGTGGACCTTGGACACGATGTCGTGGTCCACGTTGGGGATCCCGCCGATGCCGAAGCTCTCGATGATGACGCCCTTATAGTGGGTTTTGATGAAGTCGAAAATCTCGGTTCCGATGCCCGGGAAGATCTTCAGGACGAAGATGTCCGGGCACAGGTTCGTTTTGACGGTGATTTTTCCCGTGACCTGAGGTTTTAGCTTCTCCCAGTGGTCGCCGTAGGTCAGCGCCTGGTTGTAGGTGATCCGTCCCAGCTTGATCTCCGCAATGATGGGGAAGTTGATGCTCTTGAAGGCGTCTGCGCTTCTGGTCTTCACTTTCATGGCGTGGGTGCCGCTGATGATGGAGCCGTCGAAGGCGATGTAAATGCCCACGATGTCCTCGCAGGCGAAACGGATCGCATCGGAGAGGTTTTTCTTGGCGTCCGTGTACAGCGCTTCAATGGGGATCTGGGAGCCCGTGACCACGACGGGCTTCTCCAGATTGCCGAGCATGTAGGGTAGGGCGGCCGCGGTGTAGGCCATGGTGTCCGTGCCGTGGCTGACCACGAAGCCGTCGTAGTCCTCATAATGGTCGTAGACCGCCTGTGCGATCTTTACCATCAGGGAGGGGTTCATGTTGGTGCTGTCCACGCTCATGATGGACACGCCCTCCAGATGGCAGATCGACTCGATTTCCGGAATGTAGGATAAAAGCTGCTTCACGTCGATGGACGGCGTCAGTCCGTCTTCGGATTCTGAGGAGGCGATCGTGCCCCCGGTAGCGATCAAAAGTATTTTTTTCATTGATCTCATCCCTCCGCTTCTTCCAGTTTTTGGTTTTTCAGGCTGTTTCGGATCTTATCGTCGTTTTTGTTGTCCCACATGCAGAAGCCGGTAAAGCCAAAGATGACCGCGATCACGATGCAGGCAAAGTTAAACCACATGTAGGGGATGTACTCGATCGTCGCCACGCCCAGGATCGTGGCCATGTAGATCCCGTTGTCGCTCCAGGGCACCATGCCTGCGGTGAGGGTCCCGCCGATCTCCGCATTTCGTGACAGGATCCTGCGGCTGTATTTCATCTCGTCGTACTTGTCGGCCATGATCTTCGGAGTCAGGACGAGGGACACGTACATGGCGCTGCCCAGCAGGCATCCCAAAAATCCGACGATGATCGTGAAGATGGTGAGGGTTCCGCCGTTTTTGATCAGCGGGTAGACTCTCTGGGCGATGGCCTTGATGATGCCCACCTCGTCCAGAAGGCCGCCGAATCCGAGTCCCATGATGATGATGGCGATGGACCAGAGCATGCTGTTGATGCCGCCGCGGCTTAACAGGGAGTCAATAAATTCCACGCCTGTGTTCATCTCCAACTGTGCCCATGCCGTGGAGATGGCCTTGATCGGCTCCAGGCCCTGAAAGACGATCCCCCACACGATGCCGAGGCCCGCACCCAGGGTGATGACCGGGAGGGAGGGCATTTTCAGGATCAGCAGGCCGATGACGACGATCATGGGAATGAAGGACAGGAGGCTGATGTTGAAATTCTCCTGCAGGGAAACCATGACGCCCTCCACCTGGGACATGTCCGCGACACCGCCGCCCAGCACGAAGCCGGCGATGGTGAAGGCGATCGCCGCAACGGCGTACCCGATGAAGGTGGTGGGCATGATCCCTTTCACGTGTTCCACCACGTCGATGTCGGCCATGGCGGAGGACAGGACGCAGCTGTCGGAGATGGGAGACAGCTTATCGCCGAAGTATGCGCCGGAGAGCACTGCGCCGGCGGTGATGGGGGCCGGGATGCCAAGGCCCGCGCCGATTCCCATCATGGCGATCCCGGCCGTGCCCGCCGTGCCCCAGGAGGTGCCGGTGGCGAGGGAGGTGATGCTGCACAGGATGAGGGTCGCCAATAAGAAGATGGACGGGTGGATGATCTTTAGTCCATAGTAGATCAGGCTGGGGACGATGCCGCCGGAGATCCAGGTCCCGACCAGTGCGCCGATGACCAGCATGATCAGAACGGCGCTCATTCCGTCATAAATGCCCTTGCAGAGGGCGTGTTCCATTTCCCCGTAGGAATGGCCGTTGATCTTTCCCACGGCCATGGCCAAAAACCAGGCTGCCAGAATTGCGAGATGGATCTCGATCCCGAATTTGTTGCACAGAAATGCCATGATCAAAAATCCGCCCAATACAATGACGGCCTGAAGCAAACTGGGTGTCTTTTTCTGCATGTTAAATCCTCCTGACTTTTTTTCGTTACAGAGTAGCTTTGTGGGATATATCCTCTAAACGCAGGTCTATTTTACATTTTTTGGGTAAATCGTACAATGTCATGGAAAGCTCCCGTTTTTTGGCCGTTCTCTCTCATTTTGAGAGTGTGGGCCGTCGATTTTTCCCGGATTTGTGCAGTTCTCTTGTATTTTCCCGGACTCTCATTTTGAGAGGGAGGTATCAAAATGAGAGTTGAATAAAACAAAACGGAATTTTGCGGCTGAAACTGTGCAAATTCACGAATTTTTATATTTGAATTTCCGATGCTTTCATGTTACACTGTTTTAATATGTGCCGCTGCCTTGATCGACCGGATTGTGGAAAAGGAGCTGTTATGAACAATATACTATCGGAAATGAAGCCCTCTCTTGTTCGTTACTCGGAAATTATCTCAAATATAACGGATTCCGCCGTATCCATCATCGACAATGAGATGATCCGGGTCCTCTACGTGGGGGGAGACTGGAGGGACGACGTGGGGGAGAATTGTGCGGAGGTGGGGCACATCGCTCATTCTGCGCTGGAAACGGGGCAGTCGCAGATCATGCTGGAGCCGGCCGGCCATCCCGGCTGTCAAAACTGCACCTATCGAAGCCGGTGTAAGGAGAGCGTGGAGATGTGGACGCCGATCATCGCCAACTATGAGATATTGGGAACCCTCGGCTTCGTGGCGGAGAAGGCGGATTCGGAGGAAAAGATCCTGGCAGACCCGCAGATCTATCTGGAGTTTTTGGAGAAGATCGCGGACCTGATCGGCTACGAAGCGATGCAGCTGATGGAGAACCAGCGGGACAAGGCGCTGATCATGCTCATGGAATCCGTATTTGAGCAGTACGAATCCGGCGTCATGATCCTGAACCAGGATAACCGGATTTCCCAGATCAACAAGATGGGAAAGAGTATTTTGAGGGAGCAGTTCTATGACTTTGAGCAATTTCCCATCGAGATCCGCTCCACGGGTGTCTCCATCAATCAGTTTGAGGAGTTTGAACTGACGCAGGGGGAGGAAAAGCTCCTGGTGGCCGGCAGCGCCCACAAGCTGAACCTGGGGGAATACGGTACCGTGCTCTTCTTCTCGGACATTAAAAAGCTCCGGGCTTCCCAGAATAAGGTTTCTTCGTTCCAGTCCATTGTCGGGAATTCAAAGGCAATGCAGAGCCTGCGCACGAAAATCGAGATCGCGGCAAAATCCCCCTCCTGCGTTCTGATCCATGCGGAGGACGGGTTAAACAAAAAGCTGTATGCCTGTGCGATCCACGACGAGAGCGACCGGAACGAAAAGCCGCTGGTCATCATCGACTGTCCCACCCTCCCCAGGACCAATGCGGAGAAGTACCTGTTTGGCGTCGCCTCCCCTTCCGGGAAGGCGGGGCGCATCGAGGCGGCCGGCGGCGGAACCCTGGTGCTGCACAACATCGAGGGCCTGCCCCTGGAGATACAGGAGCTGTTCGTGCAGATGATCGAGACCAAGAAGCTCTCCCGTGTCGGTTCAAGAAAGACGCGGTCCGTGAACCTGCGCATCATTGCCACGACCAGGAGGGACCTTCGAAAAATGTCGGCGGAGGGAGCCTTTAACAGCAGCCTGTATTATCTGATCAGCGTCATTCCCATCGAAGTCCCTTCCCTGCGCAGCCGCAGGGAGGATATCCGCTCCATGGCGATCACCTACATTAGAGAGTGCGCCAGAAGGCTTGACAAGACGATCCGGAAAATTGACGATGAATTCTGGCGCATCGTGGAGACCTACGACTGGCCGGGGAATATTCAGGAACTGAAAAATACGATGGAGTACGTGGTGAACATGCTGATGGATTCGGACACCATTCAGGCGGGGCTTCTGCCGGAGCAGATCCGGCCGGTGATGGACAGCCAGACGTCCGTCGGAATGACCCTGGAGGAGATGGAGCGGGAATACATAAGACGGGCTTTGGAGATATATGAGAGAAACGGCTCTACCCGGGAGGAGACCGCCCACGCCCTGGGGATCGGCCCGGCCACCCTCTACAGAAAGATCAAGAAGTATGGGCTGTGACTGCCTGAGAGGCGTTTGCCGGCACCCCTCAAGCCTCCGGCACCGCAATCCGGATGAATTCCTGCACGGCACGGGTAAGATAGGCGTTCTTTTTGTGATACAGGTACACGTCTCTCTGGGCTTCCGGAGCGTCGATCTTGTAGTAGATCACGGATGGGTCCGCGTGCAGGTGCCGGACCAGCGTGTCGCTGACGATGGAGATCCCCATCCCGAACTGGGTGAGGCGGTAGGTGGTCATGACCTGGTTCAGCTTCAGGATGTAGTTGGGCTGGATGCCCGCCCGCCGGCAGATGGCGTCGATGCGCTCCCTGGTGTCGTTGTGGGCACGCAGGACCACGAAGGGATCGTCCTTGAATTTTTTCAGGGGAACGCCCGGGAACCGGGGATTGCGGTGCAGGTTTTTTTCCACGTCCGCAAAGGACAGTTGGTAGCTTGCCGCCCGGTGGTTGCTGTCAAAGGCGGCGGGAACCGCCAGCAAAAGGTTCTCGTCAAAGCACTTTTTTCTGTGATAGATCTGCGGGTCCAGGGCGTAATTGTCGATGATGATGTCCAACTCCCCGCTGAACAGCTTCTGCTCCAGCTCGGGCGTGGAGCCCTCGTAAAAGTTCAGGTTCACGTGGGGATATTTTTGCCGGAACTCTTCGATGAACGGCGGAAAGATGAAGGAGGCGAAAAAGTAGGTGCCGCCCAGGGCCAGGTGCCCGGCCTTCAGCTCGTGGAGGTTGCCGACGTGGTAGGCGAATTCGTCTTCCAGATCCAGGATCTTCTCCGTGGTCCGGATGTATTCTTTTCCGCATTCCGTCAGTTGGACCGGGCTGGTGCTCCGGTCAAAAAGCGGGGCACCGACCTTCGCTTCGATCTTTTTGATGGCGGCGCTGAGCGCCGGCTGAGAAATATATAAATTCTGTGCGGCTTTTGAAAAGCTCTGCTCTTTGTATACTTCCATTACATAATGCATTCCGTGAAACATGGCCGTGTCTCCCAAAAAGGCGTGGATGAGGGTCAAAGGGAAATCGAGTCGCTATCCGTATCATAGCTCATTTTTCTGCGCTCCGCAACCATAAATGATAACTTTTGTAAATTATAATAGATATAAAAAAATTCTTATGGGTATTTGGGAGAGACGAAAAAAATGATAGGAAATTCAGCGATATTTGCCCTTTATCATAACCATATGATTATAATTATTATGAAAATATAAATATTTGATTTTTGCGGCGGGGATTTTTATAATGGAATCATCAAACGCAGACGCCGTCGAAGGTCATCGAATGCGGATGCGGCAACGGGGAACAGATCATGAATCAGCGGAAGGAGAATCAACGATGAACTATGCGGAAGAATCATTGAAGATGCACTATGACCTCAGGGGAAAGATCGAGGTGGTCTCGAGAACGCCCGTGGATTCCAAGGAAGCCTTGAGCCTTGCGTACACGCCGGGAGTCGCCAGGCCCTGCCTGGAGATCCAGAAGGATCCGGACAAGAGCTTTGAACTCACCAGGAGGTGGAACACGGTGGCCGTGGTGACGGACGGCACGGCGGTCTTAGGCCTGGGGGACATCGGGCCGGAGGCGGGGATGCCGGTCATGGAGGGAAAATGTGTTCTGTTCAAGGCTTTCGGGGACGTGGATGCCATTCCCCTCTGCATCCGGAGCAAGGACGTGGACGACATTGTTAAGACGGTGAGCCTTCTGGCGGGAAGTTTCGGCGGCATCAACCTGGAGGACATCTCCGCTCCCCGCTGTTTTGAGATCGAGGAGAAGTTAAAGGCGTGCTGTGACATTCCGATCTTCCACGACGACCAGCACGGGACGGCGGTGATCACCCTGGCGGGGCTTGTCAATGCCCTGAAGGTGGTGGGCAAGAAGCTGGACGAGATCAAGATCGTGACATCGGGTGCGGGGGCCGCCGGCATCGCCATCATCCGGCTCCTTATGTCCATGGGCCTAAAGAACGTGATCATGACGGACCGGAAAGGCGCCATCTATGAAGGCAGAGGGGACCTGAATGCGATCAAGCAGGAGATGGCGAGGATCACGAACCGGAATCGTGAGAAAGGGACGCTGGCCCAGGTGATCCGGGGAGCGGACGCCTTCATCGGCGTGTCCGCTCCGAAGACTTTGACCGCCGACATGGTGAAGACCATGGCGAAGGATCCGATCATTTTTGCCTGCGCCAACCCGACTCCAGAGATTTTCCCGGAGGAGGCCATCGCCGCCGGAGCGGCGGTCGTGTCCACGGGGCGGTCGGATTATCCCAACCAGGTGAACAACGTGCTCTGTTTCCCGGCCCTGTTCCGGGGGGCGCTGGACGTGCGGGCGTCAGCGATCAACGACGAGATGAAGGTGGCGGCGGCCTACGCCATCGCCGGCCTGGTGGACGATGGGGAGCTGAATGCCGAATACATCCTGCCGCGGGCTTTTGATCCCCGGATCAAGGACGCAGTGGCGGCGGCGGTCGCCGAGGCTGCGAGGAAGACGGGAGTCGCCAGGATCTGAACGGTAGACGAAGAGAACGACAGATAGGTGATTGCGAAACGCAAAAGTTTGCCGAATATTCTGACAATATTTCCGGGAAAAGCCCTCTGCGCCATGGAAAGGAGACCATGGAAAACAGGAGGGTCTATACCCGAGTGTTTTCTGCGCTTATGGGCTCATTGGAATGGTTGGCGCTGCAGGCTTTGGACGGACATATTGTCAGAATATTTCCGCAATTTTATATCTTGCAATCGCCTATTTAAGGAAAAATCTAGGAGGATATCAGACCATGAGTGAAGAGAAGAAGGATTTTCGGACGGAGGAGGATTCCATCGGGACCAAGGCGGTTCCGGAGGACGTGTATTACGGAGTGCAGTCGCTCCGTGCTGCGGAAAATTTCCGCATTACGGGGCTCAGCATGCACCCGGAGATCATCAACAGCCTTGCCTACATCAAGAAGGCGGCCGCCATCACCAACTGCGAGGTCGGGATCCTGGACAGGAAGATCGCCGATGCCATCGCAAAGGCCTGTGATGAGATCCTGGCGGGAAAAATGCATGAGGATTTCATCGTGGACCCGATCCAGGGGGGAGCCGGCACCTCCATCAACATGAATGCCAACGAGGTGATCGCAAACCGTGCCATCGAGATTCTGGGGGGACAGAAGGGGGAATATTCCATCGTGAATCCCAATGACCACGTCAACTGCGGACAGTCCACCAACGACGTGATCCCCACCGCCGGAAAGATGACCTCCCTCCGTCTGCTGAAAAATCTCAAGGAGGAACTGCTCCGGCTCCATGCGGCCCTGGTGGCCAAGGCTGAGGAATTTGACGACGTGATCAAGATGGGACGCACCCAGATGCAGGATGCGGTGCCGATCCGCCTGGGCCAGGAATTCAGGGCCTATTCCGTGGCCATCATGCGGGACATCCGGCGCATGGACAAGGCGATGGAGGAAATGTGCTTCTTAAACATGGGAGGGACGGCGATCGGAACGGGGATCAATGCGGATCCCGCTTATCTGAAACGGATCGTCCCCAACCTGGCGGAGCTTTCGGGCATGGAGCTGGTGCAGGCCTTCGACCTCATCGACGCCACCCAGAACCTGGATCCCTTCGTGGCCGTGTCCGGCGCCATCAAGGCCTGTGCGGTCACCCTGTCGAAGATCGCCAACGACCTGCGGCTGATGTCCTCCGGGCCCAGGACCGGATTTGCGGAGATCAACCTGCCCGCCAGACAGAACGGTTCCTCCATCATGCCCGGAAAGGTGAACCCGGT
>CAJUOF010000003.1 GCA_910587905.1 uncultured Lachnospiraceae bacterium | reverse complement strand
CTGCAAAGGATTTTGCAGATGCCTTTGGCAAAAGAGCCTTTGTTGTGGACGCCAGCAGTGTGGATGAATTCGAGGATGAGGCACGCATGACGGGATTCGCCGAAATCCTGCGTACCAGCCGCGGACACCCCTTGAACCAGAGGGCCGTGGCCCGAAAATATGCCGGAGAGCATCGAAAAACCTACGAAGAGTTGAATCTCGTGGTGGCCCATCTCGGCGGCGGAATCTCCGTCAGTGCACATCACAAAGGCCGGATGATCGATACGGTCGACAGCACCAGGGGAGAAGGCCGTATGGCCCCGACCAGAACAGGAACAGCCCCTTTGGCAGATGTCATTGAGCTGTGCTACTCCGGCAAATATACGGAAAAAGAAATGCTGCTGATGGTCATGAAAACAGGAGGCTGGAGCACTCACCTGGGAACCTCGGACGCCCGTGAGGTGGAACAGAGAATCGAGAACGGCGACCGATTTGCAGAGCTGGTCTATCGCACCACCGCTTATCAAATCGCAAAGGACATCGCAGCGATGGCTTCCGTCATGAAGGGAAAGGTAGATGCGATTCTTCTGACAGGAGGGATGGCCTATTCCGAAAAAATGACCGGCATGGTCCGTGAACGTGTAACATTCATTTCACCGGTGGAAGTATTTCCTGGTGAATTTGAAATGGATGCCCTGGCGGCCGGTGCGATGCGGGTGTTAAAAGGAAGCGAGGAGCCTAAGTATTATACCGGGAAGCCCGTATTTCCAGGATTCGAAACTTTATATAGGACGATCAAAGAGGATTAAAACATGACCATCATACATCATATCGGTGCGGCATTGGTGATTTTGCTGATTGCAGGTGTGGGAATCTATTCCGGAAAACAGGTGACATCCGCCTCCGATTTCGACGGCGGGCACCGCGCCTCCACAGGGCTTGTCATGGGAGCGATCATCGGCACACTGGTCGGCGGCTCCTCCACCATCGGAACTGCCCAACTGGCCTATACCTTTGGATTTTCTGCGTGGTGGTTTACACTGGGCGGCGGGATCGGCGTGTTGATTCTCGGATTTGTATTTGCAAAACCCTTATTTGACCGTGGCATTACCACCCTTCCACAGCTATTTGCAAAGGAATATGGGGAGAAAAGCAGCACACTGATGGCAATTCTCAATTCTCTCGGGACCTTCTTAAGCATTGTGGCACAGATCATCTCCGGCGTGGCCTTGATTACCGCGGTCAGCCCCCTGTCTCCGGCCCTCGGCACTGCCCTCGTGGTACTCTTAATGCTCGTATATGTCTTATTTGGCGGGGCACTGGGAGCCGGATATGTGGGACTAATAAAGACTGTTCTGATGTATCTGGCGGTAGGTGCCTGCGGGATCCTGTCCGTTGTGATTTCCGGAGGTCTTGGGGCCTTCCTTGACAATCCGGCTCTCCCTCATGCCACCTATTTTAACCTGATCGCGAGAGGGGCGACGGTTGACCTGGGCGCAGGAATTTCCCTGATCTTAGGAGTACTGACCACACAATCCTATATCACCGCGCTGCTCTCCGCAAAAAATTTAAAGGTATCGAAGGCCGGAGCGTTTCTCAGTGCAATTCTGATTCCGCTGATTGGAATTGCCGGAATCTTTGTAGGCATGTATATGAAATTAAACGCTCCAAATATTGATTCAAAGCTGGCTCTGCCGATTTTTATCCTGGAACATATGCCTCCCCTGGCAGGAGGAATGATGTTGGGAACACTTTTAATTGCAGTGGTGGGAACAGGGGCAGGGCTTTCCCTTGGCATGTCCTCCATTTTCTGCCGTGATCTTTATAAGGTTTACATCAACAAACAGGCAACCCCTGAGCGCTCCTTGACTGTAACCAGAGTAATCATCGCAGTAATTCTGATGGTATGCGCCCTGTTCAGTCTCGGCGACCTGGGCGATCTGATTCTCGGTTGGAGCTTCATGTCCATGGGACTTCGCGGATCCGTGGCACTGTTTCCCCTCTGCACCGCGCTTTTTATGCCTGGAAAAATTCCATCGATATTTGCCATGGCCGCCATGATTACCGGACCGGTCTTTACCCTGATCGGTAAATTTTTATTGCCGGCAGCCATAGACTCTCTGTTTCTGGGTGTTGCGGCGTCACTGCTCGTAATGGGAATCGGATACATAGCCGGGAAGCACTGAAGCCTCCCGGCCAACACCGTCATTTTCCCCGAATAATCATTCCGGGATGGATATCCGCCAAATCTTTCCCGTCGTAGATCATCGTTCCATTGATCAGGACCTTTTCGATCCCGATGTTCTCCCCCTCCGGATTCTCTACGCAGGCGGTATCCGCCACAGTTTCCGGCCGAAAAACCGTGATATCCGCATAATACCCTTCTCTCAGATAGCCTCTGTCCCTTATGCCAAACAGGTCTGCTGTCTTTCCCGTCATATGGGCCACCGCTTCCTCCAGGGTAAGATTTTGTGTTTCTCTGGCTATCCTTAAGAATCTCGGCATGGAACCATAGGCACAAGGATTCTGTGCGCATCCTGGATTATACCATGCATCTGTCATATAGACACCATGGTCGTTCACCATTTCTTTTTCAATCTGTCCGGGCCCGTACATATAGGTCATAAACACGGAGGCCCTTCCCTCTGTCTTCCGATAAATATCCACCACATTTTCAAAATCGGAGAGTTCCCGTTTCTTGGCGATATTCTCCAGGGTCATCCCCCTATATGGAGACAGCTCCTCACGGCCATTCTCATGACACAGAATCACATCGCACATCAGCGCCCCCTTCTTGGCATGGAACTCATCAAACTCCTGCTTTTTTTGCAGGAAAAATTCCCGATCCCGGTCCAGGCGTTCAAACTCTCTGGGCAGCTTTGCATCGATCTGCAGCGCAATCTCTGTCTGTCCTAAGCTGTATGGATACAGATCAAAGGTGATATCCATTCCCTCCGCACGGTAATGATCCATCAGAGCCATCACATCGTCATAAGTCTTCCAGGTTTCTCTTCCGGGGAACAACAGATGAGACAGATGGAGCCTGCATCCCGTATCCTTCAATGCCGTAAACAAGTCAGACAGCCATCTCACATTGTGGGGAATCGTATCACATTTATAATAGGAAGACACATTGCCCTCCACACCTCTGTGGACCGTGAGAACCTTCCCTCTCTTTGCGACTGCCTTCGCAATCTCCTTGATGGTCTCCATGGAGGTAAAATTACCCGGCCGATAGGCAAGCCCGAGGGATACACCGACGCAGCCCTCATCCATACCGGCCTCCAACAGCTCCAAAACCTTTTCATTGATCTCCTCCGGAACACCGTCAGGGGCCGGAGTATCCACTCCGATCAAAGAACCCAAGGCCGCTCCGTGGGCCGCCAAGGTCGCCATATTCATCATAATTCCCCGCCGCTCCATGGCCCCATGAAATTCAGCCCACGATCTCCACGGAATTCCCTCTTCCCCGCAGTCCACCGAAAAGAGCCCGCTTGTCAATTCCTCCACGTAGGCAGAGTCCTTTTGAAAGCCGGCTACCCCATGACCACAGTTGCCGCCGATAAAGGTGGTGATCCCCTGCCTAATGAAAGGCCCGATATAGTTTTCCTCATCCCTCGCGAAAATATAAAAGTCATTATGGGAATGCGCATCGATAAAACCAGGCGCCACAGCCAGGCCGGAACAATCGATAATCCTGGCATCTGCATCCTGAATTGCCCCATCCCTGACACACATAATTGTTTTATCTTTGATCAAAACATCTCCCACAAACCCTCTTTTTCCCGTCCCGTCAATGATCCGGCCATTTTTTAATAATAATTTTTCCATTTTATGCTCCCTTGTTGTCTTTGTTTTTATTGTTTCTTGTTGCATTTTCTTTTGTTTTCTGTTAAACTTTCTGTAGCGAGGTGAACCGTATGTTAGCACAAGATCGAAGAAGCAAGATCAAAGACCATTTGCTCCAGGCAAAAAGTGCCACCGTCTCTGATCTGGCATCCATGTTTCATGTAACTCCCGAAACGATCCGCAGAGATTTTGATGTGTTGGAGGCGGAAGGCTTTTTAGAGAAAGTCTACGGCGGCGCCATCTTGAGGACCCATGTAAATATGAATGTCGACTATCAGACACTCTCCAATGTCATGGTGGAAAACAAGCAGTTGATCGCCAAACGCGCCTGCAAGTTCATCCTTCCGGGGGACTGCATCTTCATCGACAGCTCCTCCACCG
>CAJUOF010000002.1 GCA_910587905.1 uncultured Lachnospiraceae bacterium | reverse complement strand
GTGGGAGTGATCCCATGGGCCTCATTGTAGGCCTGCTGGATCTCCCGCCTGCGTCTCGTCTCGTCGATGGCCGACCGCATGGAATCCGTAATGGTATCCGCATACATGATCACCCGCCCGTCCGCATTCCTGGCGGCCCTTCCGACCGTCTGGATCAGCGAAGTCTCCGAGCGGAGGAAGCCCTCCTTGTCCGCATCCAGGATCGCCACCAGACTGATCTCCGGAATGTCCAGCCCCTCCCGCAAAAGATTGATCCCCACCAGCACGTCAAACAGGTCCATGCGCATGTCCCGGATGATCTCGCTCCGCTCCAGCGTATCAATGTCCGAATGAAGATACTTGACCCGGATCCCGACCTCCCGCATGTAATCCGTCAGGTCCTCGGCCATCCGCTTCGTCAACGTGGTCACCAGCACCTTCTGTTTCCTCTCCACCACCAGGTTCACCTGGGAGACCAGATCGTCGATCTGCCCCTCCACCGGCTTCACCTCGATCTCCGGGTCCAGAAGCCCGGTGGGCCGGATAATCTGCTCCGTCCGGAACAGCTCATGATCCGCCTCATAGGGCCCCGGCGTGGCCGACACGAACAGAAGCTGGTCGATCCGCTCCTCAAACTCCGCAAAATTGAGGGGCCGGTTGTCCAGGGCAGAGGGCAGGCGGAACCCATAGTCCACCAGCGTCGTCTTTCTGGAGCGGTCCCCTGCGTACATCCCCCGGATCTGCGGCACCGTCATGTGGGACTCGTCAATGATGATCAAAAAATCGTCGGGGAAATAGTCAAACAACGTGCAGGGCGGCTCTCCCGGCTCCTGCCCGGTCAGATGCCTGGAATAATTCTCAATGCCGGAGCAAAAGCCCGTCTCCCGCATCATCTCGATGTCAAAATTCGTCCTCTCCGAGATCCGCTGGGCCTCCAGGAGCTTGTCCTCCATGCGGAAATAGGCCACCTGCTCCTTCAACTCCTCCGCAATGTGCTCCGTGGCTTCCAGCATCTTCTCCCTGGGCACCACGTAATGGGATGCCGGAAAGATCGCAATATGCTCCAGGCGGCTCCTCGCCTCCCCGGTCAAAGGGTCCACCTCCGAGATCCGGTCCACCTCGTCCCCGAAAAACTCCACCCGGTAGGCCGCCCCCTCCGAGTAGGCCGGATACACCTCCAGCACGTCCCCCCGCACCCGGAACGATCCCCGCTTAAAATCCATGTCGTTTCTATTATATTGGATCTCGATCAGCTTGCGCACGATATCGTCCCGGTCCCGCTCCATCCCCGGCCGCAGGGAGATCACCATGTTCTTATAGTCAATGGGGCTGCCCAGGCCGTAAATACAGGACACCGACGCAATGATGATCACGTCCTCCCGCTCCGAGAGGGCCGCCGTGGCCGAATGGCGCAGCTTGTCGATCTCGTCATTGATGGAGGAATCCTTCTCGATATACGTGTCCGTCGAGGGCACGTAGGCCTCCGGCTGGTAATAGTCGTAGTAGGACACAAAATACTCCACCGCATTCTCCGGGAACATCTCCTTGAATTCTCCGTAGAGCTGCGCCGCAAGCGTCTTGTTGTGGGCGATGACCAGCGTCGGCTTCTGCAATTCCTGAATGACATTTGCCATCGTAAATGTCTTGCCGGAACCCGTAACCCCTAGTAAAGTCTGGAATTGATTGCCCTCCTTGAAGCCTTTGACCAGCTCTGCGATGGCCTGCGGCTGGTCGCCTGTGGGCTTGTAGGGGGCTTGTAATTTGAAAGCATGCCCGCCCTTTGGGCTGCTTTCATGAGCAAGTAGCTGGCCGCTGTCAGCGGATTGCGAATTTCCTCTCTTATCTGGCATATGAAAACCTCCAATTTGTGACCGGACACTCGAAAACAAGTTTTCTCGTTGCCGCGACATTCGTCAAATGCTCCTGCAAACAGGGCATTTTCCTCATTGTTACCGCGCAAAAAGTTTGCTTATTCGCCCGAAATTCGTGTAATTTGATTTTCGATTCGTGTAATTTTGGCTTGCAAAGCTGGCGAATAAGCGTTAAAATAGCAATTACACGAATGCAGGTCACATTACGCAGTATCCTTTAGGAAAACCGTATTTTTAAAACGTAACAACACTGAATAACACCAACCAGTACAGATAGTATTATCCAGTCATTTGGTTTTTCATTATAACACATAAGTCAAAAAAAGTACAGACCAAAATCGAACTTTTGTTCTGTACTTTTTTATGTGATTCGGTTATGCCAGTATTTTAGTTTCACGCAAGAAACTCACTGATTTGTTCTATATAATTATCTTCTGAAAAATCTGTACCGTTTTCACATTCTTCCTTCGGGATTACTTCATCAATAAACGGCTGGAGATCGTCTAAGCAATCCTCAATGATTTCGGCAGTGTCTCCGTAAACATCTATGGTGATGATTTCTTTCGCATGTCCCATTAGCTGTGATACCGCTTTAGGATTGAAATTGTTCTTTAATAAAATAGTACAGAAGGTACTTCTCAAATCATGCCACCTTATATTGGGCAGTCCATTGTCCTCCAGCAGCTTCTTATAATGCCTCCAGTGAAAATCCTT
>CAJUOF010000001.1 GCA_910587905.1 uncultured Lachnospiraceae bacterium | reverse complement strand
TCCCACTCATCAATAATAATGATAAACTGTTCTTTTGTCCTGGCATTAATTTGGGCCAATACCGACGGCAATGAAATATCAGTGTCTAAGGCACATTCCGGGTATTCCTTTCTTAACTCGGATATCACCTGTTCCTGAATATAACTCACTACTTTAACAAAAGGATTTCTCTTCATTTCCTCAAGCGCATTTCCGTACATCCACTGAATATCCAAAAAAATTACATTATACTTATTCAAATGTACTTTAAAAAATTCGTTCTGGTATATTTTAAGCCCTACAAACAACTTTTCGGAAGAACATCCTTTACTGTAATAAGCCGACAGCATAGTAACCGCCATTGTTTTTCCAAATCTCCTCGGCCTGCTGGAACAGATCAACGGTCTGTCTTTACCGATCCGGCTGTTCGTATATGTTATCAATTCCGTCTTATCCACATACAACTCAGAATTAACAGAAACTGTAAATTGTTCATTTCCCGGATTTAAGTATATTCCCATTCTTACACGCTCCCTACTATTGATCATTCCTTCTATACACAGGAGTAACAATCATTTTGTGCGATACTTTTTTTACAAATTTACTGTTTGCCTTATCTTCTCTAAAACTCATAATACAACTCTGCCATAACAATTTTATTATTTATAATCTTTTTAAGTTCATCATCCTCTGTCAAGAGACACCCTTGAATCAGTTTATCACTTGCGCCTGTTATTTTTTTAATTACAGAATCGCTTAACCCAGCCTTGAGAAGTTGTCCAATCCCATATTTGACAATACTTGTTACACTTGTCACTTCTAGCAAAGTTCCTAAGTAGTCAGGAATCCCAGAAGAAGATGTAATTTCTCCCCAGGGTTCTCCATTTCCATCTGTCAAAAGCAGGTCCGCTTTACTCTTCAATTTATTCTGAAAAACAAATTTCTGCACTTGCTGTAACTGTCTTGACAATTTGGGCGGCAAACGAAGTTCAAAGCCATTTACTGTAATAAAGCCATAATATTCATCAAAATTCTCCCATTTGATTTTTCTCAATTCACGATATGTGATCCCATAAAGCATCATCATCTTTATTCCGATAGCCGCCATTGCTTTCTTAAGATCCGTAGCCCCTCCCCATTCTGTATCTTCAAGCTGTTCATTTGACCATGCCAAAAGTTCTTCGGCCTGCATAAACGTCAACGGTTCCTGTTCAACGATACCCGCAAGCAAATCACATTTCTCAATATAGGCCATCATTTGTTTCATATATGAGTTTTCCCGCAGACGGTTGAAAGAAATTGCATCATATAATTCTGGGTTTGCAATATCTGTAGTCTTTCGGATGTAATTAAAAAACAATCCTACCACGGTAGCATACCGTTTAGCCTTTGTCTTGCTCTTATACCGCTTTATGTTTTCCACATTATAAATCAGGCTCTGTAATATACATTCAACATCTATACCCTTAAGTAAAATACGAAGTGGTTCTCCCGACAAAGAATTTCCCCAATGTATTTCCAGATACTCGGTAAAATTCATTACATCACTTTTATAATCTGGATATTCTGTTATAAAGTCATCAATAATTTTTTGATAATTCATACAATTAGTCCTTCCCAATATTTTATATTATTATATATTTGCAAATTTCATATGTCAATTGCAATATACAACCCAATAATATTATAATTTCATGTATGCCATATCCCGCTTTTTTTTACATATTTTCTTATATACAACCGATAAAACATTAGATTAAAACAAATAAATGGGGCGGAGAATCATCACACTCTCCGCCTTCTATCCATCACCCTACAAAAAACAACCGCCACCGCCGTGCTCACCGCCGTCGCTACAATCGCCGGTCCGACGATGGCCGCCGGGTTCACCGCCCCGTACTGACTCCGGTAGGCGATCATGTTCACCGGAATGAGCTGCAGGGACGAGATATTTAAGATCAGGAACGTGCACATCTCATTGCTGGCGGTTCCTCTCGGCACGGCGGGCCGCCGCAGTCCCGGCCGGCCGCCTTTTTGATCTTTCCTGTTATTCCGGCCGTTTTCCGCAACCTGCGGCCCCTGCCGCTCCATGTCCGCCCGTCTTCCCGCCAACCCCTCCATTCCTTTCCTGCGCCCGCCATTGCCTTCCGTCCCGGCCTTCTGCCGTTCCTTCTCCAGCTCCTCCAGGCTCTCCATAGCCTTTAACCCTGCCGGAGTCGCAGCCCATCCGAGCCCCAGCACGTTGGCCGCAATGTTGGTCGAAATCTCGTCCGCCGCCTTATGCCCCTCCGGGATCCCCGGAAACAGAAACCGCACAAAAGGCCGCAGAAGGCGGGTCAATCCCCTTATGATCCCCACCTCCTTCGCCACCTCCATGATCCCGCACCAGAAGGCCATGACTCCCGCCATGGTGATGCAGAGGGAGACGGCGTCCTTCGCCCCCGTCAGAATTCCGTCCGTCAGCTCCGCCGGCCTTCCGGAAAGGA
Organism: uncultured Lachnospiraceae bacterium; assembly: GCA_910587905.1. Lineage (GTDB taxonomy): Bacteria > Bacillota > Clostridia > Lachnospirales > Lachnospiraceae > Lientehia. Next base: position 15,823 of record CAJUOF010000001.1, on the reverse strand, counting down.
TCCCCCAAAAAACGCCCACGAGTATCATGATCCCCCACAGATAATTTAACATTCCGAACCCCCGTCTCAAGCTCTCGTTTCAGAATATGAAAAAAGGACGGAAATCATTCCGTCCCTTCCAAAACCACTCGAAAAGTCACATCAGATCCGCCATCACCTCATGGACCGTCTCAATCCGGTCAGCCAGATACGCCTTCGCCCCGCAGAAAAGCAGGGCATCCTGGATTTTTCCTTTCGCCGCATTGACGAGGGCCTCCGTAATGCAGTAAGGCGTTTCTTTGGGATTGCACTTTTCCAGGCACTGGAGGCACTTTTTTGCCGGTTTCCTCGCCCTCCCCGCCTCCTCCAGGAAGCGGTTCTTTATGGCCCGGCCGGGCATTCCCACCGGGCTTTTCGTGATCACGATGTCCTCCTTTTTGGCGTCCAGATAGGCCTGCTTGTAGGCCATGGGAGCGTCGCATTCCTCCGTGGTCACGAAGCGGGTCGCCACCTGGATTCCGTCCACCTCCAGCTCCTCCAGGTAATAATCTGCGTCCGCCATGGTGTAAATTCCGCCGGCGGCCACCACGGGAATCCTCTTCCCGTACTTTTCCTCATACCGGCGCACATGAGCCATGATTCCCCGAATCTCCTTCCCGTAATCCAGGGTCTCCAGACGGGACAAGGTCTCCTCGTCAAAACCCAGGTGGCCTCCTGCCTCCGGCCCTTCGACGATCACCAGGTCCGGCGCCGTTTTATAATGGCGATCCCAGAGCTTACAGATCACCGAGGCCGCCTTGAGGGATGAGACGATGGGCGCAAGCTTTGTCCGAAAGCCCTCCGTGAGCTCCGGAAGCTTCGCCGGAAGGCCCGCCCCCGACGCAATCAAATCTGCCCCGGCCCTCGCCGCCGCCCGCACATAATCCTCGTAGCGCCTGGTAGCCACCATGATGTTACAACCGATGACCCCCCTTGGAGCAAGCTCCCTGGCCTTCTCGAGTTCCTTCCCGATACACCGCAGGTTGGTGTCTATGGGCGCCCGCTCGAATTCCGGCTCCCGAAATCCGATTTGAGCCGTGGAGATCATACCGATTCCGCCCTCCCTCGCCACGGCCCCTGCAAGGCGTGACAGGCTGATTCCCACGCCCATTCCTCCTTGGATCAAAGGACGCTCCGCCCTTAACTCTCCGATTATCAGTGGCTTTCTCTTCATAATTTACCTCTTTCCGGGTATTTTCCCTCCGCCGGCCCGCAGTCCTGCTCCTTACATTCTCTTACATATTCCGGAATCGCTCATATCTGTGGGCTGCAAGTTCTTCCCCGCTCAAAGCCCCGTACCGGGCAAGAAATTCCTCAAAGCCCTCCGCCAAGCGTTCGCAGATCTCCCCGGCACTCTTCTTTCCTGCAGGCACAGGCTCCGGGATCACCCGCTCCACGATTCCCAGGGCCTTTAAATCCCCCGCCGTGATCCGCATGACCTTTGCCGCCTCATCCGCCCGCTTGCTGTCCTTCCAGAGAATAGACGCAAAACCTTCCGGCGAGAGCACAGAATAAACCGCATTTTCCAGCATCCAGACCTCGTCGGCCACCGCCAGGGCCAGTGCTCCGCCGCTCCCGCCCTCCCCGATGACCACGGAGAGCACCGGGACCTTCAGCGCCGAGAGCTCGAACAGGTTCCTCGCAATGGCCTCTCCCTGTCCCCGTTCCTCAGCCTCCATCCCGCAGAAGGCCCCCGGCGTGTCCACGAAGCAGAAGACCGGTCGGCCGAATTTCTCCGCCTCCTTCATCAGGCGAAGCGCTTTCCGGTAGCCCTCCGGGGACGGCATGGAAAAATTCCGCTCGATATTTTCCCTTGTGTTCCGCCCCTTTTGCTGAGCAATAACCGTCACCGGCCTGCCGTGAAAATAAGCGATCCCACCCACGACGGCCCGGTCATCCCCGAACGCCCGGTCCCCGTGAAGCTCCGTGAAATCCGTGAAAATCCCCTGAATATAGTCAAGTCCGGTGAGTCTTCCCTGTTTCCTGGAACGTTTGACCCTCTCCCAGGCAGAAATAGTTTCCTCTCCGCCGGCGGGCTCCGCAAAGCCCTGTCTGTCCGGTCCAGCTTCCGGCCAATCCTCCGCTTTCTGTTCCTCCCCGCGATCCATTCTCTCATGAAACGCCAACAGACGGGTCAGCGTTTGCCTGGATTCCTCCCTGGGAAGAATGGCGTCCACGAACCCGTGCTCCACCAAAAATTCCGCCCGCTGAAAGCCCTCCGGCAATTTCTGGCCGATGGTCTGCTCGATGACCCTGGGCCCGGCGAAGCCAATGAGGGAGCCCGGTTCCGCTAAAATCACGTCACCCAGCATGGCAAAGCTGGCCGTCACCCCGCCGGTGGTAGGGTCTGTCAGCACAGAAATAAACAAAAGCCCGGCCTCGCTGTGCCGTTTCAGGGCCGCCGCCGTCTTCGCCATCTGCATGAGAGAGACGATCCCCTCCTGCATCCTGGCCCCGCCGGAGCAACAGAACAAAATCAGGGGAAGCCCGAGAGCCGTAGCCCGCTCCGCAGCCCTGGCAATCTTCTCCCCCACGTTCCTTCCCATACTTCCCATAATAAACCGCCCGTCCATGACGCCCACCACCGTCTCATGGCCGCCCATGGACATCCTTCCGGTTATCACCGCCTCGTCAAGCCCCGTCTTCTCCCGAAGCTCCGAGAGCTTCTTCGGATAGCCGGAAATCCCCAGCGGATTGGAGACAGGAAGCCCCGCATCCCACTCTTCAAAGCTCCCCGCATCCGCCAGCATCTCGATCCGCCTCCTGGCATGAATCCGGAAATATCCACCGCACTTGGGACAGATATAATGCCCCGCCTTCACGTCCTCCGAATAAATCGGCGCACCACATTTGTTGCATTTGCGCCACATTCCCTGGGGCACCTCCGGCTGTGCCTCCGTCCCTTTCGTCTCTGTCTTAATGTAAGAATTCGAAGGAGTTTTCTTGAACAATCGTCTCATGCCCGCCTGAACCTCTCTCTCCTAAAAATATTCCTCCATAAATCCCGTGTCCACAGGCCCGGCCTCATAAACCGGGTGGGTGAAAATCTCATACTGCTCCTCCAGATTCGTCTCCACTCCTTCGACGACCAGCTCCCCCAGGGCGCACTGAATCTTTTTCAGGGCTTCCGCCCGGTCTGCGCCATGGGCAATGAGCTTTAAGAGCATGGCATCATAGTAAGGGGGCACCACGCAGCCGCCATACATGGCCGAATCCACCCGGATTCCCATGCCGCCGGGCACCAGGAGATTGGTAAGCTTCCCCGCCATCTTCGCATTGATCCTGCACTCAATGGCGTGGCCCGAAATCCGCAACTCATCCTGGTCAAGGTCCAAAACCTCCCCCGCCGCAACGTGGAGCTGGGCCTTTACCAGATCAATGCCCGTCACCGCCTCCGTCACCGGATGTTCCACCTGAATCCTCGTGTTCATTTCAATAAAATAATACCTGTTGTCCCTGTCCACGAGAAATTCGACGGTCCCGGCATTGGTATACCCGGCAGCCTTTGCCGCCCGCACTGCCGTCTCCCCCATCTCTCTCCGAAGCTCCTCCGGAATCGCCGCCGAGGGCGCCTCCTCGATCAGCTTCTGGTGGTTCCTCTGGACAGAACAGTCCCGCTCCCCCAGATGAATCACATTCCCGTGTTCATCCGCCAAAATCTGAAACTCGATATGCCTGGGATGCTCCACATACCGCTCCAGATACATGGTATCGTCCGAAAAACCCTTGACTGCCTCCCTCTGGGCATTCAAAAAGCCTGCTTTAAGCTCCTCCGGACTTCCGGCGATCCGCATACCCTTGCCTCCCCCGCCGAGAGCCGCCTTGATCATGACCGGATAGCCGACCGCCTCCGCCGACGCCTCCGCTTCCTCGAGCGTCCGCACCGGCTCCCTTCCGCCGGGAACCACCGGCACCCCGGCCCTGATCATCGTATTCCTTGCCTCCGCCTTATTGCCCATCTTCGCAATGACAGAGCTGTCCGGCCCGATGAACTTAATCCCACAGAGACCACAAAGCTCCGCAAAACGGGCATTCTCCGAGAGAAAACCAAAGCCCGGGTGAATCGCATCCGCCCCTATAGCTCCGCCGCCGACAAAATCCGCTCCATGTTCAGATAACTGTCCTGAGACCTCGCCGGTCCGATACAGATGGCCTCGTCCGCCAAAAGCGTGTGAAGCGCCTCGCCGTCCGCCTCCGAATAGACAGCCACCGTCCCGATGCCAAGTTCCCGGCAGGCACGGATCACCCGCACCGCAATTTCCCCCCGGTTGGCGATCAAAACCTTCTTAAACATGTCGTTCCTCCCGTCAATTGGTCACGAACGTAAGCTCCGCCGTCACCGCCATCTCGCCGTCCACCGTCGCCGTCGCCTTTCCCACGCCCACCGGACCTTTGCCCTTCACGATTTCACACTCCAGCCGGAGCTTGTCGCCGGGCACTACCTTCCTCCGGAACCGGGCACTGTTGATGGCGCCAAAATAGGCCGTCTTTCCTTTATTTTCCTCCAGGCCAAGCACCGCTACCGCTCCCACCTGGGCCAACGCCTCCACGATCAGCACTCCGGGCATGACCGGTTCCTCCGGAAAATGTCCCTGGAAAAAATCTTCCCGGAACGTCACACATTTATAACCCACCGCCCGAATTCCCGGCTCCAACTCCTCAATCGCGTCCACCAAAAGAAACGGATGGCGGTGGGGAATGATCGCCTCAATCTCCTTGACTCCCAACATAGCCTCTATCCTTTCCGACGAATGCGAAACAGCGGCTGTCCATACTCCACCACCTGCTCATTGGAAATGAGCACCGCCTCGACCACGCCGTCACATTCACACTCAATCTCATTCATCAGCTTCATGGCCTCAATAATTCCAAGCACTTGACCCGCCTTCACCGAGTCGCCCGCCCTCACAAAAGGCTCCGCATCTTCCGAAGGCGCCGCATAAAAGGTTCCAACCAGGGGAGCCTTCACAATCTCCTCCCCCGAAACATCTTCACCGATGGAAGCTGCCTTCGGAAGGGAAACTGATTCAGAAGCCACCACAGAGGTTCCTTCTGAAAGAGTCGTTGTTCCTGAAGCTGCCGCAGGAAATGCTGGCTGCAAAGCAGGAAACGCCTCCGCCGAAACCGCCGCCGGCGTCTGCATTACGGGAACCGTCCGCAGGACAGAGTCCCCCGCAAAAACTGCGTCGGCCGCCCCCGGCCGCTTCTCCAGAGCAAGGCGCATGCCATTCTCCTCCAGAGTAAAACCTGTAAGCTCCGAGGCCGAAACCGCCTCCACCAGCTTTATGATCTTTTCTAACTCCATGCGCCCCTCCTTACGCCTCGTACCGCTTCACCAGGATCGAACCGTTGTGGCCGCCGAAGCCCAGCGAATTGCTGATGGCATACTCCACATCCATGGAAACACCGGCTCCCACCGTATAATCCAGGTCGCATTCCTCGTCGGGAACCAAAAGGCCCACCGTGGGATGGATGTATCCCGTTTCAATAGACTTCACACAGGTGATAAACTCTACGCCCCCGGCCGCCCCCAGAAGATGGCCGATCATCGATTTGGTAGAATTAATCTTTACCCGGCTCGCCGCTGTCCCGAAGGCCGCCTTGATGGCCCTGGTCTCAAACAGATCGTTGTGGTGCGTCCCCGTGCCGTGGGCATTGATATAAGACACCTGCTCCGGGGAAATGCCCCCGTCCCTCATGGCCTCCGTCATGGCCCTGGCCGCCCCGGCGCCGTCCTCGGCGGGTGACGTGATATGGTATGCGTCGCAGGTAGCGCCGTAGCCTGCCACCTCCGCATAGATGCGGGCGTTCCTGGCCTTCGCATGTTCCAATTCCTCCAGGATCACCACGCCGGCCCCCTCGCCCATGACAAAACCGTTCCGTTCCTTGTCAAAGGGGATGGACGCCCGCCCCGGGTCCGTGGACTCGCTTAAGGCCGTCAGGGCCGAAAACCCGGCCACCCCGATGGGGGTAATGCTGGCCTCCGTGCCCCCCGCTGCCATCACGTCCGCATCTCCGTACTGAATACTTCGGAATGCCTCACCGATGGAGTGGGTCCCTGTGGCACAGGCCGTCACCACGTTGATATTCTTGCCCTTGAAACCAAGCTGAATTCCCACGTTGCCCGCCGCCATATTGGAGATCATCAGCGGCACGAACAGCGGGTTTACCCGGCCCGGTCCCTTCTCAAGCATCTTACCGTACTCCCGCTCCATGGCCTGGAGGCTCCCGATACCGGAGCCGATGCTCACACCCACCCGGAAGGGGTCCTCCTTCTCCATGGAAAGCCCGGAGTCCTCCAGGGCCTCCCCCGCCGCCGCCACCGCATACTGGCTGAAAAGTTCCATCCGCCTGGCCGCCTTCACGTCCATACGCTCTTTGGCGGTAAAACCCTTCACTTCCGCCGCCAGCCTTATCTTAAAGTCGGTCGTGTCAAACCGGGTGATCTCCCCGATTCCCACACGTCCGTCCCGTATTCCATTCCAAAATTCCTCCACCGTATTCCCGATGGGGGTAACGGCCCCCAGGCCGGTCACAACCACTCGACGCTTCATCATCCTGCTCCTCTCACATCGCCATTCCGCCGTCCACGGAAAGCACCTGTCCGGTAATGTATCCGGCCCGCTCCGACGCCAGGAAGGCCACCGCCTCCGCCACGTCCTCCGGCCGGCCAAAACGCCCGAAGGGAATCTGGGCGCAGGCCTGCTCCTTCACCTTGTCAGGGAGCACCTGGGTCATCTCCGTGTCGATAAAACCGGGAGCCACCGCATTGACCGTGATGCTCCGGGACGCAAGCTCCCTGGCCGCCGATTTGGTCAGGCCGATGATGCCCGCCTTGGAGGCTGAATAATTGGCCTGCCCGGCGTTGCCCATGACCCCCGACACGGAGGAAATGCTGATGATGCGCCCGCTCCGCTGCTTTAACATCTGCCTCGACACGTGGCGGATACAGTTGAAGGCTCCCTTCAGGTTGATACCGACGACCCGGTCAAAGTCCTCCTCCGTCATCTTCATGAGGAGTCCGTCCCTGGTGATCCCCGCATTGTTGACGAGAATGTCGACCCGCCCGTATTTCCCGATGACCGCCTTGAAAAATTCTTCCGCAGCCGCAAAGTCCGACACGTCGCACCCCATGGCCTCTGCCTTTCCCCCGGCCGCCTCGATCTCCGAGACCACCGCGCAGGCCCGCTCCCTGGAACCGTTATAATTGACGACGACCGTGGCCCCGTCTGCCGCAAGGGCCAGGGCGATGGCCCTGCCGATGCCTCTGGACGCCCCCGTCACCACTGCAATCTTTTCATTCATATACTTTCTCCATTTTCCGGCTTAGAAAGCCTCTCCAGCTTCCCAAGGTCCTCCCAGGTTTCCACGTTGACGAGGACTGCGCCCTTGACGATTTTTTTCAGGAAGGAGGTCAGGGTCTTTCCCGGCCCGATCTCCACAAAGGTGTCCACGCCGTCCGCCGCCATGGCCTCCACGCTCTGCTGCCATTTCACCGGCGAAGAAACCTGCTCTCTCAAATACTCCTTGATGGGCCCCGTCTCCCGCACATACCCGGCGGTCACATTGGTCACGTAGGGAATCCGCGGATCCGAAAGCCGCACCGGCGCAAGCTGCCCGGAAAGCTTATCCCCCGCCCCCTTTAAGAGGGGGGAATGGAAGGGGCCGCTCACGTTGAGGGGAAGCACCCGCCTCGCCCCTGCCGCCCTGAGGGCCATCGACGCCTCCGACACTGCCTCCTTCCGCCCGGAAATTACCAGCTGCCCGGGGCAGTTGTAATTGGCGATCCACACTTCCGGGATGGAGGCTATCACCCTGGAGACGTCCTCCGCCTTCATGGAAAGGACTGCCGCCATGGCTCCCTCGCCCGCCGGAACTGCCTCCTCCATGAAAATTCCCCGCTTCCTCACCAGGACAACGGCGTCCATGGGTTCCATGGCCCCCGCCGCCGCCAGGGCGCAGTATTCCCCGAGGCTTAAGCCCGCCGCCACGTCCGGCTCCGGGATGGGATGCCCCGCCTCCCGCCTGCGGTCAATCTCCGCCATCATGGCCAGGCTGGTGGTCACCATGGCCGCCTGGGTGAACCCCGTCTGGTTGAGTCTCTCATTCTCCTCAAAGCAGAGCTCCCGCATATCCAGCCCTAAAAGCCCGCCGGCCTGGTCAAAGACCCGCCGGGACGCCTCGCTGTTCTCATAAAAATCCTTTCCCATGCCGGGCTTTTGTGCCCCCTGGCCGGGAAACAAGTATGCTATTTTACCCATGAGCTGCGCTCCTTAACTATCCCAATGGTCTCCGCCATCAGTTCGTCGATGATCTCCTTACAGGACTGTTCCTTCTTGATCAGCCCCGCAATCTGTCCCGCCATGACGCTGCCCCGGTCGGCGTCCCCCTCCATGACGGCCTTCCTGAGGCCCCCGATGGTCAGGTTCTCCAGCTCCTCAAAGGAAGCGCCCTCCTTCTCCAGCCGCAGATATTCCCGGGTGGTCTTGTTGCGCAGGGTCCGCACCGGGTGTCCCGTGCTCCTGCCCGTCACCACGCTGTCAATGTCCTTGGCCGAGAGGATTTTCTTCTTATAATTTTCATGGACAATGGACTCATTGGCCACCACGAACCGGGTTCCGATCTGGACCGCCTCGGCCCCCAGCATGAACATGGCCGCCACGCCTCTCCCGTCCCCTGCGCCCCCTGCGCCGATGACGGGAATCTCCACCGCATCCGCCACCTGGGGCAGGAGCGCCATGGTGGTGAGTTCCCCGATGTGGCCGCCGGACTCACAACCCTCCGCCACCACGGCATCCACGCCGCTCCGCTCCATCCGCTTTGCAAGGGCCACCGAAGCCACCACGGGAATCACCTTGATCCCGGCTTCTTTCCACATGGGCAGGAACTTCTCCGGGCTTCCGGCGCCGGTGGTCACCACCTTCACGCCCTCCTCCACGACGACCTTCGCCACCTCTTCGGCATAGGGGCTTAAGAGCATGATGTTGACGCCAAAGGGCTTCTCTGTCATTTCCTTTGCCTTCCTGATCTCCGAACGGACCCAGTCCGCCGGGGCATTGGCCGCCCCGATGAGGCCCAGCCCGCCGGCCTTTGACACCGCCGCCGCCAGGTTATGCTCCGCCACCCAGGCCATGCCGCCCTGGATGATGGGATACTCAATACCAAGACATTCCGTCACTCTGGTCTTCATGCTTCCGCACCCTTTCCTTTTAAATAATCCATCACGGCGCCCACCGTCGTCAGTTCCTCCAGATCCTCCGCCGGGATCTCCACGTCATACTCTTCCTCCAACGCCATCACCAGCTCAAACAGATCCAGGGAGTCCGCTCCCAGATCATCCTTAAAAGAACTGGCCTCCGTGACGTTCTCCGCATCCACATTCAACTGCTCCGCGATCATTTCTTTCATCTTCTCCAACATGGCTTTAATCTCCTTCATAATTTTCATTTTATAAGTGTAGATAGTTTCCTTATATAAGCAACGGTAAGGTTCACCGTCTGCTGCCGTCTTGTTCGCCCCGCTTGAGGCAGGCCGCCTGGCCGCCCGATGGTCACCACACCAGGTACGTGGCCCCCCAGGTGAGGCCCGCCCCAAAACCGGCCAGGGCCAGCTTATCTCCCCTCCCCAGTCTCCCCTCCCGGTTTAGCTCGTCTAAGAGGATGGGAATGCTGGCGCCGGAGGTGTTTCCGTAATGCTCCAGATTCATGGGGAATTTGGAGAGGGGCTGCCTCATCCGCTTCGCCACCGACGCAATGATGCGCTCGTTGGCCTGGTGGAGTACGAAATACCGGATGTCCTCCGCCGGGACCCCGGCCTTCGCAAGAAGCTCCTCCAGCGCCTCCGGCACCGTCTTCACCGCAAACCGGAACACCTCCTGTCCGTTCATGGACAGGTACCCGAAATCCCCGGCGGTCTCTTCCTTAATAAATGGATTTCTGAGGGGCGTCGCCTGACAGCGCAAAACCCCTCCCCGGCCTCCGTCCGCCCTCATGAGGAAGGGCCCCATCCGGCTTTCCCGCTCTCCGGCCGCCGGGCGGTCCACGTTTTCCCTGCCGGCGTCCTCCGATTTCCGGCCGCCCGCTTCCGGCTCTGCCTCGGATTCCGTCCGCTCAAGGAGAGCCGCCCCGGCGCCGTCCCCGAAGAGGATGCAGGTGCCCCGGTCACTCCAGTCCACCGTCTTGGAGAGGGTGTCCGCCCCGACCACCAGGGCCGTCCGGTATGTCCCCGCCTCCAGATAGACGCTGGCCGTATTCAGGGAGAACAGAAACCCTGAACAGGCGGCGCTCAGGTCAAAGCAGGCCGCACGCTCCGCCCCCAGGGCCGCCTGCACCTCACAGGCAGTCCCCGGAAACAGGCAGTCCCCCGTGGAGGTCCCCACCACGATCAGGTCCAGCTCCCCCGGTGAAAGCCCCGCCATCTCCATGGCCCGCCTCGCCGCCTGCACCGCCATGTCCGTGGTGCCCGTCTCCGTGATCCGGCGGCTCCCGATTCCGGTCCGCTCCCTAATCCAGGCGTCGCTCGTCTCCACCATCTGTTCCAGCGCCGCATTGCTCAGCGCTCTCTCCGGCACGTAACTTCCCGTTCCTACGATTTTTATCCGCATAATACTTTTATGTCCTTATTATTTGAATATCAAACTATTTAGCATAGTATACGGGGTTCTGCGCCCTTTGTCAAGAGGAAATTTTATAAATCTCCAAGATATTTCACCCGTCCCTTCCGCCGTCTGCCTTGACATCACAGCGGAAACAAGATAAGATAATGCCAATATATTTGCAACGTCACTGAGCAATGAAGGGCCCAGAGCTTATATATGGAAAAAAGGAGCAAACCATGCTGAAAATTATCTTTGGTGAAGTGGAACACGCCGTTTACCATCCCCCCACCTACTTTGACAATCAATATGAGGACGAATGGATCACCGACCCTTTGGCTGTTGCGATGATCAAGGATATTGACAAATCCGACGTCATTGGAACACATTTGATCCAGAGTCCGGTGCTCGGCCCCATCTCCACAAAAGAGATTTCCGGTGGTGTCAAAACCCTGATCCTGATGGCCTTTGACAAAAGCGGACGAATCTTTAACGCCTCTGCCTGCGGCGACAACTGCGTGAACTGGATCGCCAGGCTCGGCAGAAATAAAGAGCTGACCATCAATCTGCACCATGTAATGGATTTTAGCTCCGTTCCGGCCTTTGAGGCCGTCATGCTCAACACCGGAGCAGTCGTTCACAGCTATGGGGAATATCTGGAAGAAGCACTCAAAATAAAGGAGCGTTAAGATATGAAAGGAAAATATCATATCATCGTACAGAATAACCGGCTCCACTATGAACTGACGATCCGACGCAATATCACGATTCTTCGTGGAGACAGCGCCACGGGAAAAACGAAACTGATCCAGCTTTTGGAACAGGCCACCGCTCTGGGAGAAGGGTCCGGAGTCGAAGTCCACTGTGACCGTCCATGCAGAACACTCAGCGGAAACGACTGGAATCTTATACTTCGCGGCATCCACGAACAGATCATCTTCCTGGATGAAGAAAACAAGTTTGTAAAATCACAGGAATTTGCCGCCGCAGTAAAAGCCTCTGACAATTATTTTGTAATTGTTACAAGAGAAGATCTTCCCAACCTGCCCTATTCCGTGGATGAGATTTACGGCATCCATGCTTCCGGTAAGTACCACGACCTGAAACGCACCTACAATGAACTGTACCGTATTTACAGCACTGAATCCTTTTCCGGCAAAGAACAGCCCGAAATCGTGGTAACGGAGGATTCCAATGCAGGCTATGAATTTTTCCATGCCGTTTGCTAAGAAAACGGAAATCAGAATCCTTTGAATGGCTGATACTGAAATCCGGTCTGATTGACGGAAATTTCATACAGGACGTATTGGAGCATCCGGAAGATTTTATCGAAAGCCGGGAATATTTCAGTTGGGAGCGTTTTTTTACAGTGCTGTTGATCGAATATACAAAAGACTCTTATCTCAAATACAGCAAAAACACACTGAACAAAAGCTATCTGCATGAAAAAGCAAAACAGGCAATCCTGGATGTAATAGAAGGAATAGACTGGTTCAATCCCAGACGTTGACCTATGAATTCCACAAACCTGATCAATACCGGGAAAATAAATGCTGGGGATTGATCTGTGGGAGCTCATCGGCAATCTGCCCGCAATGGGCATGGGCGTCATGATCACCCTCCTGCTCCTCGCCGCAATCCTGATTCTGTTTACATCCATGAAGATCAGTTGTTCCATTATGAAGCACAAAGAGTTCTAAGGAAACCGCAGGGTTAAAAACAGGCGAGAAGCTCGCCCGGCGTGAGCGCCGGAAGCTCAAACTCTTCAAAATCCTTTTTGTTTCGAGTAACAATATAATTGCAACGAATGGATTTTGCACAGGTGGCGACAAGGCAATCCTCAAAGTCCTTTGCCTTTCTTTGAAATACCATGAGAACGTCCTGGTGCGTGACGCCGCATACCTTGACAATCTCCAAAAGCTTTCCGACCGCATGATATGCAAGCTCCGAACTATGCGTGTATTTCCTCACAAGGTAATAAATGTCCGTAACAGAGGAGGCAGATACGTATCCATCGATCTTACGTTCTTCACAGAGACCCAAAACCCTGCAGGAATCCTCCACAAATGGCTCCCGTTCCAGCAATACGTCGAGGATGATGTTGGTGTCACACATGATCTTCATACTTTGACAAGCGCTCCTCCCGCAAAAAATCCTTATCAATATCAGAGGGAATGTCCTTCAGCAGCCCTCGGAGGGAATCCACCGCGGAGACTTGCGGATTTACAACCTTGGCGACCGTTTTTCCGTTGCGGGTGATAAAAATATCTTCCTTGGCAATCAAGTCGAGGTATTTTCCAAAATTCGTTTTAAATTCCGTTGCCGTGACGACCATCATAAAGTCCTCCCTTCCTGTCTTCTCTGTTTTATTATATGCGATTTTTTACAAAAAATCAATGAAGTCGTGCGAAATCGATAAAATAAAAAATAAAATCGCACGAATCCTAAAAAAGAACTTTTATCTTCCCCGACTCTCCGTACGGTGCCGTGCATTAAAATGGGGGCCGGACAACCGGCCCCCGCACCAATAAAAACCTTACCTCTGCACCCGTGCTCCCGCACCGCCCATGAGGGCCTCCACCTCTTTCCTGCTTGCCATGGTGGTGTCGCCGGGCGTCGTCATGGCCAGGGCCCCGTGGGCCGCACCGTAGTTCACCGCCTGTTCGGCGTCCCCCGTGGTCATCAGGCCGTAGATCAGACCGGAAGCGAAGGAATCCCCGCCCCCGACCCGGTCCATGATCTCCAGCCCCTTGTAATCCTTCGCCTTGTGGATTTCCCCGTCCGCAAAGCAAATGGCGCTCCAGTCGTTGACCGTGGCCGTCCGGACAGTCCGAAGGGTGGTGGCCACCGCTTTAAAATTGGGATAAGCCTTCGCCGCCTCCCCGACCATCTTCTTGTAGCCGTCCAGGTTCAATTCCTTCAGGCTTTCGTCATTCCCCTCAATCTCAAATCCCAGACAGGCGGTGAAGTCCTCCTCGTTTCCGATCATCACGTCCACGTATTTCGCCACTTCCCTGTTGACCTCCCGGGCCTTCGCCTGCCCGCCGATGGCGCTCCACATGGAGGGACGGTAATTCAGGTCATAGGAAACGACCGTGCCATATTTCTTCGCCGTTTTGATCGCCGCCAGGACCGTCTCGCAGGACCGCTCGGAGAGCGCCGCATAAATGCCCCCCGTATGGAGCCAGCGCACTCCCAGCTCTCCAAAAATATACTCAAAGTCAAAGTCCTCCGGCCCTGCCTTGGAGATGGCCGTGTTAGCCCGGTCCGAACAGCCGACTGCGCCCCGGATACCGAAGCCCCTCTCCGTAAAATTGATTCCGTTTCTGCAGATGCGGCCGATCCCGTCCGTCTTCATCCATTTGATCAGAGCAGTGTCCACGCCTCCCTGCAGGATGAAATCCTCCATCAGCATGCCCACCTCATTCTCTGCAAACGCCGTGATCACCGCAGTTTTCATGCCAAAACATCTGCGAAGTCCCCGGACGACGTTGTACTCCCCGCCGCCCTCCCACGCCCGGAAGCTTCTCGCCGTGCGGATCCTGCCCTCGCCCGGGTCCAGCCGGAGCATGACCTCCCCCAGAGAGACCGCATCATACCTGCATTCCTCCGATGATTTCAGATTCAAATTCATTTCCTGTTTCCTCCTTGTCCCCGTATCTCCTTTACCAGTCCGACCGCTTCCCTCGTCATCTCACAGATCCGGTCAAATTCCCCGGCCCGGATCAGCTCACCCTTGACCATCCAGCTTCCGCCGCAGCAGACGACCTTGTCACAGCTCAGATAGCTTTCCAGGTTCCCTGCATTGACTCCGCCCGTGGGCATGAATTTCACCGTGGCGTAGGGAGCCGACAAAGCTTTGATCGTCGCCACTCCGCCAAATTGCTCCGCAGGGAAAAATTTCAATGTCGTCAGGCCACGCTTTACGGCCTGGGCCACCTCCGACGGGGTAATACAGCCCGGAAATATGGGAATCCCCCGTTCCACGCAGTAGTCCACAATCTCCGGGTCAAAGCCGGGACTGACGATGAATCCCGCTCCGGCCGCAGCGGCCCTGTCCACCTGTTCGACGGTCAAGACCGTCCCCGCCCCCACCAGCATATCGGGGAAGGCCTTTGTCATGATGCGGATTGATTCCTCCGCCGCCTCCGTGCGGAAAGTCACCTCCGCACAGGGCAGGCCGCCCTTCACCAGAGCCGCCGCCAGAGGCTCTGCATCCTTTGCGTCATTCAGAACCACCACCGGCACGACGCCGTACCCGGCAATCCGGTCACTGACCGTTCTCACATTCAACTCCATCTTCTGCTCCATATCCTGTTCCTTATCTCCTCTCCTATTCTCTTCTCTTAGGCAATTGCGAAACTCCAAGATTTATGGAATATTCTGACAATATTTCCGGAAAAAGCCCCCTGCGCCATGGAAATGAGACCATGGAAAACAGGAGGGCCCCTGCCCGACTGTTTTCTGCGCTTATGGGCTCATTGGAATGATTGGCGCTGCAGGCTTTGGACGGACATATTGACAGAATATTCCTGCAATTTTATGTTTCGTAATTACCTGTCTCTGTTTCACTTCCCAACCGCTCGGCCGCCCCCTACACGCCGGAGTATGCCGAAAATCCGGCGTCGATGGGCAGGACCACCCCGTTGACCGCGCTGGCCGCCCGGTCGTCACAGAGGAAGAACACGCCGCCGAGAAGCTCCTCGCTCTCCACGAAGCGTCCACCCGGCGTGCCGGCCAGAATCTTCTCCGCCCGTGCCGTGGGCGTCCCGTCCTCTTTAAAGAGCAGCGCCCGGTTCTGATTGGACACCAGAAACCCCGGTGCGATGGCATTGCAGCGAATCCCGCTCCCCGCAAAATAGGTCGCCAGCCACTTCGTAAAATTGGAGACCGCCGCCTTGGCTCCGGAGTAGGCCGGGATCTTCGTCAGGGGAATGTACGCATTCATGGAAGAAACATTCAGAATGCAGCCGGAGCCCTTCGCCACCATGTCCTGCGCAAAAACCTGCGTGGGAAGCAGGGTTCCCTGGAAATTCAGCCGGAACACCGCATCCACCCCCTCCGTCTCCAGGTCGAAAAAAGTCTTTCGTCCCTCGGACGCCTCGTGGTGGTACTCATTGTCCGTAGTCGCCCTCGGATGGTTGCCGCCCGCACCGTTGACCAGAATGTCACAGGGGCCGAGATCCCTTAACACCTGCCGGTGCACCTCCT